>JBDHAI010000149.1:0-6560 GCA_039588155.1 Gemmatimonadota bacterium
AGACATTCTCGACATCCTGGTGGGCCCTTTCAGCGACGATGGGGCCGGCCTGGGATTCGCTTACTTCGATGCGTTCGGTCAGTCCACTGCCGATGCGACACAGGTCACCCGCGTCGATCTGTCACTCGTAGCCGTGAGCGGTGGCAGTACAGGACGCGACACGCTAACCACATCAGTGAGGCCAAGGAATCAATGAGCGGTAAGAGACTAACTGGCGGCCTCCAAAGAACCGACGGTTTCGCCATCCCGGCGGCGATCTTTGCGATCGTCGTTGTCTCTCTTCTGGCCCTCAGTGGGCTCTATATGGCACAGAACAACGCCGCCGCAAGCACCGGAATACGCCGCAGCTGGAAGGCGTTCAACGCGGCGAACGCCGGAGCGGCGCATGTGCTGGCCAAATGGGACCGCTGGCGCTACGGCGGCCTGGAGCCCGGAAGGATGTTCGACACGGGGTGGCGAACGTTGCCGGACGGCTCGGAGTATCGCGCAGCGATCACGCGCGTGGACGATGGCAGCGATCTGCGGCAGATGCTGTTCCGCGTGCAGACCATCGGGCGTCCAGGGCCCGGCGTCACCGCACAGCGCTCGCTGGTCACAATGACCCGGGCCGTTCGCGCCGAAGGGCTGTGCTGCGACGGCGCCATGAAGGCCCGCGGCCTACTCGACATCAGAGGTACTGGGGCTGGTGTAAAGATCTCCGGTCTAGACGCAACGCCGACAGCCTGGGCTGGCCGCTGCACCGAACCGCTATCAGACTTGCCCGGGATCAGAATCGATGAAGACGACAACATCGACATTTCCGGGAGACCCGACCTCGAAGGTGACCCAACGATATTCGAAGACGTCACCATCGCCGAGGACGACTTCACCCAGTTCGGCGAGCTCACCTACGAAGATCTTGCCGCTGCCGCCGACAAGCAGTTACCCGGAGGATCGGTCCTGGACGAGATTCAACCTGCCACTTCCGACGGCAACTGTCTCACCTCCACGATGAACAACTGGGGTGACCCACTCGTCCCGGGAAGCGCATGTTGGGACTACTTGCCGCTGATCCACGTGAATGGCGACCTGAAGCTTGCCGGAAACGGCTACGGCCAGGGCGTTCTGCTGGTCGACGGAGACCTCCAGGTCACCGGCACCTTCGAATTCTTCGGCATCGTGATCGTTCAGGGTCACGCAGATTTTAGAGGGACGACCGATTTACACGGCGGTCTGCTCGTCCGAAACGGAATCAGCGCCGATTCCGAAAGTTACCTACGGGGTGGCACTACAATCCAATACAGCAGCTGCTCGGCCGCGCGTGCTCTGGCTCAGGCTACCGTGGCCAAGCCACTCAACGGAAGATACTGGTTCGACGTCCTCGAATAATGTGAGGTGGGTGTGAACGCTTGGGTGTATCGCGCACGTACGATCGACGGACAAATCAGAGAGGGCGTCCTCCAGGCTCTAAACGAAGCCGAGGCCGCCCGCTCGCTCATCAGGCAGAAGCTCATCCCCGAGTTCGTGCGGCCGGCGCCGCGGGAAGGCGGCCTGACCGGCAGCCTCTCCTTTCGGCGACGCGCCAAACCGATGTCGATGGTCTTCTTTGCGCGACAGTTCGCGACCCTCGTCGACGCTGCGGTACCCCTCGTACAAAGCATCGAGATCCTCAGAGAGCTCACGGACGACAAGATACTCAAGAAAGCACTGGAGCGGGTGGTCATCGATGTGCAGTCGGGCAAGACGCTAGCCGCATCTATGCGCGCGCACCCGAACGTCTTCAGCGACATCTTCGTGAACATGGTGGAAGCCGGTGAGCAGGGCGGAATGCTCGACACGATCCTCGCCCGCCTGGCGACCTACCTGGAGAAGTCGCAGGAATTGATCGGCAAAGTGAAGACCGCCATGGTCTATCCGGTGATCATCCTCATCGTGGCCTTGCTCAGCGCCGCGGTGATGCTGACCTTCGTCGTGCCGACCTTCCAGGGCATGTTCGAGTCCAGTGGTCTGACATTGCCCTATCCCACCCAGGTCTTGCTCAATATCTCCGAGTTCGTCCAGGCACGCTGGCTGTGGCTGTTGATCGGCACCTTCGGCGGCTTCTTCCTGATCCAGAGCTTCTACCGGACGCCACCGGGTCGCGAGTTGGGAGACCGGCTGATCCTTAGCATCCCGGTGCTGGGAGATCTGGTGCACAAGACCGGGATAGCCCGGTTCTCGCAGAGCATGGCCTCGCTGTTGGCCGCGGGTTCGAACCTGATCGACGCCTTCGCGGCGGCGGCGGCGACGACGAACAACGTAACGCTCGAGAAGGCCTTACTCAGCACGCGCCCGGCCATCGAGGCCGGGGAGGGCATCAGCAAGCCGCTCGCCGACACCGGAGTTGTACCGAACCTGGTATCGCGCATGGTGGACGTCGGCGAAACGACCGGTCGCCTGGATGAGATGTTCGAGAAGGTTTCGATCTTCTACGAGGGCGAGGTGGACCAGGCCGTGACGCGCCTGATGAAGGCGATGGAGCCCGCCCTGATCTGCGTCGTCGGCGTCATCCTCGGTGGCATGGTGGTGGCGCTCTACCTACCGATCTTCGAGGCGATGACCTCCGTAGACTTCTAGAACGGGACCCCAAGCCCGCAAACGAAGGCGCCGGTGCCCGATCAGGGCCCGGCGCCGTTTGCTTCTGAAATATCTCAGACTAAGCCGTGACAGCCTCCGTCTCGGGTATCTCCAAGCCGCGCTCATGCATCGCTTCTTCTAGCTTTTCCTCGTCGCGGCGGTGCGTGAAGTGCCGCTCGAAGAAATCGGCTACCTCGTCGGTGAGCGAGTACATCACCGGGACCAGCACCAGCGTCAGGAAGGTGGCGAAGGTCAGACCCGCGATGACGGCTATCGCCATCGGGCCCCACCAGGTCGCCTGCTCACCACCCCAGTAGAAGTTCGGCTCCAGCCGCAGGTACATACCGTAGAAGTCGATGTTCATTCCGATGGCCAGCGGGATGAGACCCACGACGGTGGTGATGGCCGTGAGGGTCACCGGCCTGAACCGGGTCAGGCCGCCCCGCACCAGCGACTCCAGTCGGTTCATACCGTCGCGTTTACGTAGTATGCCGATGTAGTCGATCAGCACGATGGCGTTGTTCACCACGATGCCCCCCAAGCTGATCACACCCACGCCGCTCATGATGATCCCAAACGGCATCCGGAAGATGAGCAATCCGATCAATACACCGATCGTCGAAAGGACGACCGAGCTGAGGATGATCAGCGGCTTCAAGATCGAGTCGAACTGAGAGATCAGGATGAACGCGATCAAGAGCATGGCAGTGAAGAAGGCACCGAACAGGAAAGCCGCAGATTCCTGCTGCTCCTCCTGCTGACCGGTGTAGCGCAGGTCGTAGCCCGCCGGCAGCGCCGCGACGAAATCGACCAGCTCGGCCTGTACCTCAGCCAGCACGGCGTTCGCGTTGTAGCCGGACCGAACATCGGACGAGACCGTGACCACCCGGTCGAGGTCCTTGCGATTGATACCGCTGAAGCTCTCGTTGATACTCCAATCCGCCACGGAAAGCAGCGGGACCTGGCTGCCGTCCTCGGCGACGACGTTGAGATCGGCCAGCGAGCTCAGGTCCCGGCGGTAAGATTCTGCCAGCCGGACCACGATATCGTATTCATCCTCTCCGTCCCGGAACTCGCCGGCTTCCACCCCGTTGATGGCGCTGCGGACCGTGAATCCTACGTCGCGCGTGTTGAGGCCGAAGAGCTGCGCCCTCTCGCGGTCGACTTCCACGGTGAGCTCCGGCCTCGCATCGGCGAGGTCGCTTTCCAGGCCCTCCAGCTTGGGCGCTATTGCCGACCTCGAGAGCGTCATGACCACTTGGTCGGCTAGTGCCTTCAGTCGATCCGCATCTTCACCGACGATCTCGATGGTGATGGGCAGGCCGGTGGGCGGCCCTTCCTGAGGCTTGTCCACGGTGATATCCGCCCCGGCTATGCCCGTGCCCACGGCGTTCCGCATCGCCTCGAGCGTTTCGAACACATCGTCGACTCGTAACTCGAAATCCACGAAGTTCACGGCGATCGTCGCCACGTGCGTCCCCGATCCACCCGAGAAAATGTCGCCGGAGCTCGAACCGACGGTGGACACCACGGACTCGAAGTCCTCGGAACCAGGGAACCCCTCAAGCCCTTTCTCGATCTCGAGCGCCATCGCGTTCGTGGCGTCCGCACGCGTGCCGGTTGGAGCCTCGACTTGAACATAGATCGTGCTCGGCGGAATATCTTCCGGAAAGAAGACGACACCTCTACTGAACATGCCGAAGGCCATCACGGCACCCACCAGCGCCGCTAAGGCCCCGAACATGACGCGACCACGATGCAGCAACGCCCAGCGTAGCACTCGCTCGTAGTATCTTAGCGTCGCCGGCAAGCTCTCTTCCTGGACCCAGTGGGCGGCCGAAGCCAGGACATAATGGTGAACCGCCCAAAGCAGGACGCCCGTCAGCGCCAGCAGGATCGCCGGCAGCGGTTTGATCGCGACGACGACGAGGAACGCCAGCCCCGCTAGGATGCCCAGCGCCCACTTCATCTCGCGTGTGAGGCCGGGTGCCTTCTCGCCCTCCGCCCGCATGAACAGCGAACAGAGCGTCGGGTTGATCACAACCGCGACGAATAGCGAAGAGCTGAGCGTGATGATCAACGTCTTCGGCAGATAGCCCATGAACTCGCCGACGATGCCGGGCCAGAACGCCATGGGCGCGAAGGCGGCAAGCGTCGTGGCCGTCGCCGCGATCACCGGCATAGCTACCTCACCGGTGGCCAATTTCGCCGCTTCCCTCGGCCCGTAGCCGCGTTCCCTGAAGCGGTAGATGTTCTCGACGATCACGATCGCGTTGTCTACTAACATCCCCAGCGCCAGGATGAGGCTGAACAACACGATGAAGTTCATCGTCATCCCGGATAGCTGGATTACGCTGAAGGAAAGCAACATCGACAGCGGTATGGCGATGCCGACAAAGGAAGCGTTGCGTAGGCCGAGCGCGAACAGAAGCACTGCCACGACCATGATCAGTCCGGAGATGATGTTGTTCTCCAGGCTGCTGACCATGTGGTGGACATCTTCGGACGTGTCGGAGGTGATCTTGACCACCGTTGATGGCGGAAAGCTGGCTCGCTCCTCCTCGATGACTTCCTTTACCGCATCGGCCGTCTGGATGATGTTCTTGCCGACGCGCTTGGAGACCCCCAGCGTGACTACGGGCCGGCCATCCAGCCGGGCAAAGCTATCGCGTTCCTTGAAGCCGAAATCCACGGCCGCGACGTCGCGGATATAGACCGGCCTGTTACCCGGAGCCGTAATGACGATGTCTTCGATCAGGCGCGTGTCCTTGAATTCGCCGGGAACGCGCACCAGATACTTCAAGTCTCCAACATCGATGGTCCCACCCGGGGTTGTGACGTTC
The DNA here is from genome assembly GCA_039588155.1 of Gemmatimonadota bacterium. Taxonomy (GTDB): domain Bacteria; phylum Gemmatimonadota; class Gemmatimonadetes; order Palauibacterales; family KS3-K002; genus JBDHGH01. The sequence goes on from JBDHAI010000149.1 coordinate 5,439, forward strand.
TCCTCGCGGATCGCGTCGATGACATCGTCGAAGGCCAACCCGTAGAATTTCAACCTGGCAAGATCGACATCGACCTTGACCTCTCTCTCCAGGCCGCCCGAGAGGGTCACCTCCAGAACCTCGGGGATCTGCTCGATCCGATCCTGCAGATCCTCCGCGACCTGTTTCAGGCGCACCAGGCTGTAGTCGCCGGAGATATTGACCTGCATGATGGGAAACTCGGCGAAGTTGAACTCGATAATCATCGGTTCCTCCGCCGCTTCCGGTAGCTCGGGCTTGGCGATATCGACCTTCTCGCGCACGAGCTGCAAGGCCTCGGTCATGTCCATACCGGCTTCGAACTCGACGACCACGCTCGAATATCCTTCGACGGAGGTCGAGGTGATCTCCTTCACATCGCCGATCTTGTTGAGCTCGCTTTCGAGCTCCCGCGTGATCAGCGTCTCGATGTCTTCCGGCGCCACTCCCGGGTAGATGGTGTTCACCGCCACGATCGGGATGGTGATCTCCGGCGCCGCTTCCTTCGGGACTTTCATGTAGGAGATGAAGCCGGCAATGATGACGCTGACCAGCAGCACCAGCACGCTGGTCGGGTGATCCACCGCGAACGAAGTGAGCCAAAACTCCTTGAAATGACCGTGCCCCTCGTGGTTCACCCGGTCGAGCGAGCGCCGATGTTTCTTGTCTGGGTTACTACCCTTGGACTCCGCCATGATCGTCCTCTAATTCGTGACCGGCGATTCAGTCGAATCTTCGTTTACAATGCGAACACGGTCACCCGCCTCGACAAGCTGGTGGCCACGCACGATCAGCCGGTCGCCTACGCTCAGGCCGTCTTCTGCCACTGTCAGGTTCTCGTAAGCGGGTCCCAAACGGACCGGCCGTGCCACCGCAAGCAGCTCCCCGTCCCCCTCGACGGCGACGTAGACCTGATAGCCGTTTTCGGTCCGCTCGATCGCGGACTGCGGGATTACCACGACATCCTGGAGTCGGTGATTGGCGATCAGCACGTTGGCCACCATCTGCGGCTTGATAACGCGGCCCGGGTTATCGATCACGACTTCGATGGGGAAAGTGCGGTCGCGAGGGTCCACCATACTCCCAACGTACCCTATCAAGCCG
>JBDHAI010000150.1:0-6439 GCA_039588155.1 Gemmatimonadota bacterium
CGGAGCAGTTGTTCGGGCTCGGGGATGTCGGAGCCCGTCGTGGGCTCGTACGGGCTGTCCCGGTCGCAGGCCGCGAGCGTCACGACGACTCCGAGGATGAGGCCGAGCGTCGTGGATCGGGTGATTCGTGTTCGGAACATGAGGTGTTCTCCCTTCAGGCTTTCGGAGCGGGCGGCGAGTAGCCTAGCCGCGAGTCCGTAGGTTTGGGTTGCTGGGATTCGAAGCGCGACGCCGGCGCAACGGCAAACGCGCTGAATCCATCGAGGCCAATCTCGCGGGGACCCGGTCAAGCGGCCGTCAAGTTCTAGCGCTAATCGCTAGCGGGAGGCGGTGTCGGGAAAGGGGGTATTAGCGGCTATTCGGTAGGGCGGCAAAAGAAACGGGGCCGTCACAATGACGGCCCCTCGCCTTAGCCTCAGATTCGGGAAAACGGACTAATAGGCTTCTCGCATCGCTGTCCGGATCACGTAGCCGACGTTTGGCGTGCCCGGAGGTAGAAGCTCGGGGTTCTGAAAGTCGGTGTCGAAGGACCAGTTACGCGCCGGCGGCGTGTAGAAAGTCCCGTTCCAGGTGCCGGTGGTCTTTTGACTGGTGAACGGGCTCACCAGCGCGCCCATGAAGTGCAGGGTTTGCCGGGTGCCGAACGCGTCGTACCAGTGCTCGAGGAAGCGCGGGAAGTTCTCGAGGCCGCCACCGTACCAGTCATTGTAGTAGAATGTCGTGCCGTCGGCGATACAAGAGGCGTCTTCGTGGTCGCAGGGCGTCGGCCAGTGGCCGGCGAGTATCGCTGCGTTCACTCTGGTCTCCGCCGCGTTCTTCTTGACCCAGAAGGTACTGGCAAAGGTCAAGAATCTATCGCAGGGTTCCCCGACTTTCACCTCAACATGGCACTCCTGCAGGATGTCAGTGACATCGCCATCGTTGTCATCGTCATTAACGTCGATTGGCATATTGTCCCCGTCGAGCCACTTCTCGGACAATACCGTGAGCCCATCACCGGCCACCGCCGCCGGCTTCTTGTTGACGGAGTTGTAGTCGCCGAGAATGTAGAACGGCCATTCGCTGGCGACGGTCATCCGATTCGGCAGCTCGACGCCGCCGAGCATCCGGGTTGCGGGGTCGATGGTTGCGTCCAGTATCAAGCTGCGGACCTTCTTGGAGTAGCCGCTGATGTCGGCAGGAACTTTGAACTCGATGTAGATGATCTCGGCTGTACGTGGGTCGCTACCGCTCACCCAGGTGCTAAGCTCGTTGAGGTCGACGTTCAAGGCATCTCGCAGCGCTTTGTCGCGACCATCGTAGAAGTCGGACCACTCCCACTGGAAGATTTTGCACATCTCTGCGTCAGAGGGGATCTCGCGCCCGCCGCTTCTCTCCACGCTGATGGTGGGCCAGGTGGCCTCATTGTTCACAAGATCCTTCAGCTTCCACTCGACTTTACCCTTCTCATCGTCCTTGAGCTGCGCGTAAAGGTCTTTGTCGAGCTTGATCTCGATCTTGAGGTCGCCGAGGTCGCCGGCCGGGATGTCGACCGTGAAGGTGCAGTCGGTCATCGTGGTCTCATAATCGAGCAGATCGCTCTTGACTTTCAGTATGGCGCGGCCATCAAATTCCCCGCAGCTCACTAGTGGGTGCGTGGCTATGAACCTCACGGTCTGGCCCGGATACACCGGATCCAGGGGTGTGATGGTGACGTCGCCGTCCGCCTTGTCCGGCGGTGTCGTGCCTCCGCAGACAGTGTCTTTCGTGCGGATATCTCGCAGGTCCACCGTCACGTACATGTCGGCGTTCCAGGCGAACTTGACATTGCGTTCCGCGTCGCCGTCATCCGTCTCGCGCGGCTTGATGAGCTCGTATGCAGGCACGCCGTCTGGTAGCGGCAGTCGCAGCGAATCCGTTCCGAACGCGTCGGTCATCACGCGGCAGTCGAACTTCGTGCAGCTAGCCGCTTTGAACGCCTCCGGGTCCGGGATCGTGCGACTGTCGAAGTCGAGCGGCACCTCGCCGCCGCCGGCGTCATTCACGAAGACGCCGTTCTTGACGGAGTGGAAGTCCTTACGGTCATGAATGATCTTGTTCGGCGTCGTGATCAGGTCGCGGTACCATGCGTTATCAGAGCTCAAGTACACGTTACCGTTGGAGTGGACCCGTCCGACGAACTCCATGGGTGGCCCGTTGGTCGCCTCGAGGTCCTGCTCGAAGAACACACCGAACTGGAAGATCGGTATGGCTTGGGCCTTTGTCCTGAGAATGATCGCGGATATGTCCCCTCTGCTGTTCGAGGCGACTGAATAGATGTCAACGTTCTGAGTCAGGGCCGCCAGTCCGGCATACGGGCCGTCAGTGACCGTCTCGACCACTGCGGTGCCGACTTTCTTTACGGCAAAGCTATCGAAGCTGATGTCGTTGAGGACGGGTGGCTTCATGTTAGCCAACTCGTCGTCCGACAGATAGCCGTCCGATAGAGCAAGCTTGAGCTGAGCCAGCGTTGCTTCACCGCCCGCCTCCGCCGCATAGAAGACCCGGGTGTCCTGGTAATCACTGCCCGAGGTGCGCAGGGCACTCATCGAGCCGGTGAGAGCCACGGTCGTCAGCACGGCGACGAGGGCAACGAGCAGCAACGTGGCGATCAGGGCCAGGCCGCTCGTGTCGCCCATTCGCTGTCTGATCTTCGTTTCCGGCGTTCTAAGAAACGTGGTCTTTCGCATGGATCGCATTACTTCCCTCCAATGAATCAAGCGGGAATCGCCGAGACTGTTGTACATGGTCGCTCGTTAGCCCCTATTCTTCTCGTATCGCAGATTGCGGGGCGAGATCACCCATTCAAGCGTCTTTCTCAAGAGCTTACCCTGATTGACCCGCGGATCCGTTCGATCGGCAACAGTCGTTGCCCGGATCCTCACTCCAACGATGTCGTCGTAGTCGTTCGACGTATCGCTGTCGTATGGATCGGCACGATCGAGTTCGTCGCCATCGACGAAGATTATCTTCACTTCGAACGCCTCGACGCCCCAGGCCAAGATGTCGCCCTCGGGCTCGCCGGTAGAGTTCAACCCCACCGCTCTCCAAAGCCGCTGCTGATCGTCCAGGTAGTACATGGTCGGCTGGACCTTCTGGACGTAGGTACTGAAGCGGTCGAGCAGTAGTCCCTCGCTAAGCCCCGCGGGTTGGTGCAAGATCGTATCGTGGGCCGTGAACGTCACGGCCAAAGAGGTGTCATTGGTCGTGCTGATGCTCTGGACGAGGATCAGCCGTCGCGTGGCGCCGACCTGCAGACGCGCAAGGTCGCCCTGGCGCAGTTCGAGCGGCAGGCTGGCGTCCTTTATCACGTCGATGCAGTAGGTACCGCAAGTGCCCCCAGCCGCCAAGGGGTTGTCGGTCCCTATGGGTGGATCTATGTCGTGTGGCGGCGCCGGAAACGGCACGTACGGGACGTGCAGAACAACTAGCGTATCACCGTAGGTCCCGGGATAAGCGGCCAGAGTGCCAAAGGTAGTCGTGCTCGAGAGCTCGTTACCGGCGGCCTGAAGATCATGGCGCAACGACACACCGATATAGCGGCCGTGGCGCGAGAGGTCCTCACGAATGTCGCCGCTACCTAGAGTGCGCATCTGAGCGAGCAGGAAACCGACCGCCGCACTGAGCACGACGATGCCCACCGTCATTGCAATCAGCGCCTCCAGCAGTGTGAAGCCATGCGCCGCAAACCGCTGCTGCCCGCATGTCGCCACGCCGCCGCTTGGGCGATGGCAACTCATGGATTCTCTCCTTCATAAATAACCGTCACCAGCTCTACCGTACCCATGCGCCCCAATCCGTTGGGGTACGTCACGCGAACGGATATGCGTCGGGTGTACGGCAAGTCCTGCTCACTGGCCACGTCGAGGCCACGTAGGTAGGCACCGTTCGCATCGGCAACGCCGTCATCGTTCACCTTGGCGGCAGCCTCCGATGCCAGCGTCTTCGGGTTCCGAGCCTTAACCTCTTCCAGGTATGAAGACGCGATGGCCGTTGCGGCCGAGCGCGTTGCAGAATCGGTTTGTACGGCCAGTGCCATCATGCCAGAGCTCGATAGCGCAGTGACCGCGATGCCTAGAAGCACCATGGCGACGATCGTGCTGACCAGCCCGAAGCCGCCCTCAGAATTCAGTCTTCGCAACACGTTCCTTACCTCCACTCGCCGTCTCGGTAATCCCAGGTGCGGAATGCCCCGGAGCCCGTCACCGTTACGGCGGATACCAGGGATGGATCATCTTCATGCGTGATGAGAATCACGCCGCCTTTGCGCACGCCGGCGACGGGTCGAAGCATGCCGCGCGGGTCGAATTCCAGCCGGTCGTCGTCGAAAGCAACCGGACCGCTCAGCGACTCGCCGCGCGGGCCCGAGCTCGCACCGCCGACTCCGAACTTCACGCGTTTCGATACGTCGGCACCGGGGATGCCGCTGTCGGAGGCGCGAACTAGGAATCGCGAGGCCCGCGCTTCGCTCACGGTCTCGCTGATGACGCCAGTTCGATCCGACGTCACGTCCATGAAGGCGGCGTAAAACTTCTTCGACGTATAGAAGCTCACCCGCACCACCCGCTTGGCGGAGATGGCCCGAAGTCGGGCCGACTCGAGGTCGCGCATGACCTGGCGAGCGGCCTGGTGCACCTCCTGGTGAGGGCTGGTCCGCATCGCCCGCGGCACCGTAACTGCGGCCATCACCCCAAAAAGCAACATCACGATGACCATCTCGATGATCGTGAAACCCGGAGCATGTCGTAGTCTGTCGTACATGATTAGCTATCTTCTCTTTGTTTCTGCATGACCGCCTACACGTTGACGGTGAGGCGGGGGTCTCACGGCCCCTACGTCTTTGCATTAGCCGTACCACTCCCACAATACCGGCGTAAGTATATACCAATCATCCAGTTAGGGGATAACCACACTTTGGAAGCGGCGGTCGATTTGCTGCTTCTCCGGTCATCGTGACCGAGTAAGGGCCGCTCGCGTGAGGGAAGCGGGGGCCATGTGCTTGTTATTTCGGGACTTAGACGTCGGGTTTTGGCGCGGACAGTTGTGTCCGGAGGGGCCGCAAGGTCGGCGGGCTTCAGGCTGTCAGCTATCTAACCGGAGTCTTAGGTATCAGGCGCCTGGAGGCTTCGGGCCGGCGGCTCCGAGTTGCGCTGCCAGGCGACCCAGACGCGGGCCCAGCTCTCCGCGAAGAGAAATACGACGAGGATCCAGAATAGCCAGCTGAGTTCAAACACACGTAAGCTCCTGCGGGGGTACTATTTATCTATACGAACGGCTCTGGAATTCGGTTTCGGGCTCTCCCTCGCCCTTCTGCATGGTTAGACGGACGAAGGCTCGAAAACGTTTACTCGCCCGCGGGCAACGTCATGTGGAGCCCGGCTTTGCCGGGGTCGGGCGATCCGGCATCTTTGGGCGACATGGACGGTACTATCGCCAAGGTATTCGGGATGCATGACTGATCCGGTCAGGAGGAGCTGGGAATGCGCGTGTCAGAGACGATAACGGCCGTCGACGTCCACGCCGGCGGCGAGCCGGGCCGCGTGATCGTGGGTGGAGTGGAGGACGTGCCCGGCGCGACGATATTCGAGAAGAAGCTCTATATGGAGAAGCATGCCGACGCTCTACGCCGGCGGATGCTCCGGGAGCCCCGGGGCTATCCGGCCTTGTGCTGCAATGTGGTCTTGCCGCCTACTCACCCCGACGCCGACGCCGGTTTCGTGATCATGGAGCAGACGGAATACCCGCCGATGTCGGGCAGCAATACGATCTGCGTGGCCACGGTTCTGATCGAGCGCGGGCTGGTTCCTGTGCGAGAGCCGGTCACCGAGCTGGTGCTGGAGGCCCCGGCGGGTCTCATCCCGATTCGCGCCGATGTCTCGGGCGGCAAGTGCCGGCGGGTGACGTTCGAAAACGTGCCCGCGTTTGCGGTTCATCTCGATGCGCTGATCGACGTACCCGAGCTCGGCGAGGTCGTCGTGGATGTCGCCTACGGCGGCATGTTCTATGTGATCGCCGAGGCGGAACGGTTTGGCCTGAAGCTGGTGCCGGAAGAAGGCGGTCGGATCGCGCGGGTCGGGGCGATGCTCACGGCGGCGGCGCGTGAGCAACTACGCGCCGTGCACCCGGAAAACCCGGAGATCTCCGGTGTCTCGATCTCCCAGCTCTCGGGACCGCCCAGCCACCCGGAGGCGACCCGCAAGAACGCGGTGACGGTGTCGACCGGGCGGTTGGATTGGGATCGGCCCGACAGCTGGCGCGGCGCCCTCGACCGTTCGCCCTGCGGCACGGGCACGTGCGCTAAGATGGCGACGCTCTACGCGCGAGGTGAGCTGGATATCGGCGCGGACTTCCACCACGAAGGGATCTTGGGGACGATCTTCAGCGGTCGCATGCTCCGCGAGACCCGTTTAGGCGAGCGCTC
>JBDHAI010000151.1:0-6414 GCA_039588155.1 Gemmatimonadota bacterium
CAAAGAGAAAGCGCATGAAATCCGCGGAGCTCACCGGCTCGATCTCAGACCGCAGCCGGTTCAGCGTGTAGCGGTGGATCCGGGCCAGTAGTCTGCGCTCGCACCACTCGAGCCCCTCGACCCCCTGGCTGAAACGCCCGCGTAGAACGAAGCCCTCCGTCTCCAGGGCCAGCAAAGCCAGATCGACATCGCTCGTAGCTATCGACATCGATTCGGCGAGCGCCATGGCCGTAGTGGGGCCCGAGAGCTCGAGCCGTCCGCGGACCAGCTCGCGAATCGCCGCCGCCCGATCCCACTCCACGGCGCGCCGCCGCTCCGGTACCACCACCGGCGGTTCCGTTCGCGCGTCCGGGTAGATCGCCTCGAGCTCCGGGGTGCGCTCGGCGGCAATCCACAGACAGTCCGCGTCCGCCGTCGCTGTCGTTCGCAGCCGGGTCGCCCGTCGGTCGCCGGTCAGATCTTCGAGCAGCGGCTCCCACGAACTCCCGTCGCGACCGGCGCGGCCTTCCGCCTCGGTAACGAATCCAAAGGTCAGCAACGCATCGTGTAGCTCGTCAGCGTCCCTAACATCGGGCCAGACCTCGTCCCGCACGCGAGCGATGGCCGCGGCATCGAGCGCGCCGAGCTCGTCCGCCGAGGTCGGCTCCAGCGAACGACGCGTGTACACGGCGTTCGTCCTCCGCTCTTCGAGCGGAACGTTGTCCAGAAACGCGTACGGCCGTGCGTTGATGATTTCGTGCGCCAGCGGCGACGGTTCGGTCGTATCCCGAGCCACGCAGCGGATCGACCCGGCCGCCATCCGCTCCAGCACATCCACGAGGCCATCGATGTTCATCGCCTCGACCAGACAGTCCTCGACTGTCTGGTTCACCAGCGGGTGATCGGGGACCTCGCGGTCGCCGACGATGTTCTCGAGGCACGCCACCTGATCCGGGAACACCGAGGCGAGCAAGTCGTCCGACTCCATCCGCAGGAGCGGTGGCGGAACTCGACGGCCACCCCGCTGCCGCAGCACGGCCAGCGCGCGCGTCGCGTTCCAGCGCCAACGGGTCGGGAAGACCGGCGCATCGAGAAAGGCCTGGATGAGGATGTGTCGCGCCGTCTCCGGCTTCAGGTAGCTGAATACCTCCTCGAGCGGGAACGAGTGGGAGGTGCTGAGCGAAAGGACGATCGCGTCCTCAGTGGCCGCCGCCTCCAGCTCGAAATTGAAATTGCGGCAAAAGCGCTTGCGCAGGGCGAGCCCCCAGGCGCGGTTGATCCGGCTTCCGAACGGTGCGTGTACGACCAACTGCATACCGCCGGCCTCGTCGAAGAAGCGCTCCAGCACAACGGTGTCCAGCGTGGGCAGCACGCCCAGGGCCCTCTTGCCGGCCGCCAGATACTCCACCAGCTGGCGCGCCGCCGGCGGCGCGACGCCCAGTTCGTTCACCAGCCACTCGATAGCCGTCTCCGGATCGTCCAATCGAGCGTCCAGGTCCGTGCGCAACTCCGAGAGCGCCGCTGACAGTTCCGGACTCCGTTCGGGTGCTTCGCCAAACCAGAATGGGATCGTCGGCGGCTGGCCTCGTGCATCCTCCACCCGCAGCCGGCCCGATTCTATCCGCAGGATGCGCCAGGACGCGTTGCCCAGCTGGAAGATGTCGCCGGGCATGCTCTCGATGGCGAAGTCCTCGTTGACCGTGCCGATGAGGTTGCCCTCGGGTTCGAGAACCACCGCGTAGTCGGCGACGTCGGGGATGGCCCCGCCCGACGTGAGCGCCGACAGCCGCGCGCCACGCCGCGCGCGAACGCGACCGTTCACTTCGTCGTGATGCAGATGAGCGCCCCGGCGCCCGCGCTTGGTCGTAAAGCCGTCCGCTAGCATCCGAACGACTTCGTCGAAATCCTGGCGCGCCAGCTCGCGATAGGGGTGAGCCCGGCGGAAAGTCTCGAAGAGCTCATCCTCCGGCCAATCTCCAGCGGCGACTTCCGCCACGATCTGCTGCGCCAAGACGTCCAGCGGCTTCTCCGGGATGATCAGCCGGTCCAGCTCGCCCCGCTCGACGGCGCGGAGTAGCGCGACACACTCGACCAGCTCGTCGCGGCTCAACGGAAAGACACGGCCTTTGGGGACCGCGCCCAGCGTATGGCCCGACCGACCCACACGCTGGAGCAGCGTCGCGATCGTCCGCGGCGCGCCGATCTGGATGACCAGATCCACCGACCCGATGTCGATGCCCAACTCCAGAGACGCCGTGGCGACCAGCGCCTTGAGCTGACCCGCCTTGAGCCGCTGCTCTGCACTCAGTCGCAGCTCCTTCGAGAGGCTGCCATGGTGCGCGGCCACGGCCTCCTCCCCCAGCCGTTCGCTGAGATCCCGGGTGGCTCGCTCGGCCAGGCGCCGCGTGTTCACGAAAACGAGCGTCGTTCGGTGCGCCTCGACCAGTTCGACGATCCGGTCGTAGACTTCTTCCCAGACCTCGTTCGACATCACCGCCTCGAGCGGCGACTTCGGGATCTCGATCCCCAAGTCGAGTTGGCGCCGGTGACCCGCGTCGATGATCGAACAGCGCGCCGCCCCACTCTCATCCAGACCGGCCGTCCCCACGAGAAAGCGCGCCACAGCCTCGATCGGCTTCTGCGTCGCCGAGAGCCCGATCCGCGTCAGCCTCCCGTCCACCAGGTGGGCCAGCCGCTCCATGCTCAGTGCCAGGTGCGAGCCGCGACGATCATCGGCCACCGCGTGGATCTCGTCGACGATCAGCGTGCGCGCCGTGCGCAACAGCCCGCGCCCACCATCCGACGTCAGCAGCAGATAGAGCGACTCCGGCGTCGTGACCAGGATATGCGGAGGCTTCCGGACCATCGCCTGCCGCTCGGAAGACGGCGTGTCCCCCGTGCGGACCGCGGCGCGTATCTCGACCGGCGGGAGTCCCAGCTCGTTCAGCGCTTTACGAATGCCGCGGCGCGGCTCCGCCAGGTTCTTGTGGATGTCGTTGGAGAGTGCCTTGAGCGGCGAGACGTAGACGATCTGCGTCTCGTCACGCAGAGTACCAGACAGACCCTGTCGCAACAGGTCGTCGATGCTGGCGAGGAAGGCGGCCAACGTCTTACCGGAGCCGGTCGGCGCCGCGATCAGCGTGTGCTGACCCGAGCGAATCGCCGCCCAGCCACGCACCTGTACCTCCGTCGGTGCGTCGAAGCACGACGAGAACCACCGCGCGACGGCGGGGTGGAAGTCGGCGAGACCCTCGGATTTCACGTTCACGTTCTTATGGACGGTCTTCCATAGAATAGTTCCGGGACCCGGCAAGGTTCCCCACCTGCCGGGTCCCGGAGGTGACCCGACGAATGCTACGGCCTGACCGTCAGGAGGTTACGAGGAAAAAGCGCCCCCAAAGCCCATGAAGAGCCCAGCCACCAAAACGCTGATGATCATCATGGCCAGCCAGCCGAGCACGACGGTTCCGATCGCTTTCCCCGTGGTGAAGTCGAGCGCCTGCCGAACCGCCACCACGCCGCAGACCAGCATCCAGATGCCGGCGGCTATCGTAGCGATCCAGCCGAGCATCGGGATGATGCCTAGCACTTTGATGATGCCGACCGACTGCGCGAAGCCCAGGGTTCGGAGCATCTCCCCCATGTCGGCAGTCCCGTTGAACACCTTAGTGCCGATGAACAGCGTCAGCGCCGCCCATACCACCCAGCTGACGAACGAGCTGATCACCGCACCCACCGCACCCCCGATGCCGCCCATCTCGTACGTGCCGATGGCGCTGGCGACGGCGACGATGGCCACGACACCCGCCGCCTGCCCCATCGCCGTCGTGTCGTGCTCTACCTCCTCGTAAGTCCCGATGTCGAGCGTCGCCGCTCCGATCATTCTCTCGGTGAAACTCGCCATATCTCTCACTCCCTGTGCATGGTGGGTTCAGGCCAGGTGTCGAACGGTCTAGTTCTGAGGATCGCGCTGAATCTACCCCTTCCGGGCTGCCCCGCGCCACACCACGCTTGGCGCGCCCGACCCGATCGCCTAGCTTCCCTATCCGATTACACTACGTGGCCCCGACCCCAGGAGGTTTCCATGCGGAGACTGACCGTCTTGATCGCCTCGGCCTTCGCGCTCGCGTGCGCCTCAGAGCCACCGGCTGTCACGGTGCGCATCGACGCCCCCCTGGAGGGCGCCGTCATCACCGCGGACTCTGTGCAGGTGGAGCTGTCCGCCTCCGGTGTCGAGATCGTCCCCGCCGACGGCATGGCCACGCCAGGGCGCGCCCACCACCACGTCTTCCTCGACGCCGACCTCACGCCGGCCGGCGCACCGATCCCCGCCGGCCTGGAGGGCGTCACCCACCTGGGGACCGGAGTCTCCAGCCTCGTGCTCAGCGGGCTCACGCCCGGCCGCCACCGGCTGATCGCCGTCCTCGCCCTGGGCAATCACGTGCCTCTCGAACCCTGGGCCGTCGACACCCTGCACTTCAGCGTCGAGCCCGGACAGTAGTCAGTTTCGGACGTTGCAGACTGCGAGAAAACGGTCAACATTACCGGGCCGGCCAGTAGAGCACCGAGACGGAGCCGCGGCGCTGGCACCCTATCCTACTGTAACACATTAAGTTACGCCCGCTAGTTACGAAACCCGCCCGAGGCACGGGGATTGCACCCCAAAGCAGTGGCTAAGTATTGCTCCCCGTTCCCCCTCCCCAGTCCGACCCGTTACATGTTAGGAAGATTACACAATATGGCCTCTCAAGGCCCGGTACAACGAGCACGCACGCCTGTGACGGCGGCACCCGTTCATGCGCGCTCCGCCGCCGGCTTCTCGCTGGTGGAGGTGCTGATCACGGTCATGCTGCTGTCGCTGGTCTATGCCATCGCCATCCCGTCGATCGGGCGCGCGCGAATCCAGGCGTCCGTCCATAACTCGACCCAGGCGGTGATTGCGACCGTATCGCTGGCCAAGGCAGCTGCCGTGCGCTTTGGCAGGCCGTCCGTGTTACGCCTGGACTCCGATCGAGATCGACTGTGGGTGGAGGTGGATACAACTGTAGCCGGGTCGGGTATCGCGGACACGCTGGGATTTTTCAGCCTGCGAGAGGAACTGCAAGTCGATCTCAAGGCGAATCGAGCTACGCTTTGTTTCGACGGACGCGGGGTCGGCACGACGCGCGCGGTATGCCCGGTAGCGGGCGCGGTGATCATCCTCTCGCTAAAGGGGAGCGCCGATACAGTATTCGTCAGTCCATTGGGCCGAGTGTTGACAAGATGAATGGAAAAGGGAGTTCGAGGTTGGACAAGCGAGGGTTATCGATGGTGGAGCTGCTGGTGGGAATCACGCTGCTGGCTGTGGTCGTGTTGTCGCTGGCGGCGGCCAGTCTCTACGCCTCGCGTTCGGTAACGCGTTCGCGAGTGCAGCTAGCCGCAGCCGAATTTCAGCAGACGGAGCTGGAGGTCTTGCTTGCCGTTCCCTACGACAGTCTTGCGAGCGGCAGTCGCGCACGAGTCGATGGCGCTTCGAGCTGGGTGGTTGCCGACAGTTTTACGTATCAACGGATCATGCTCGTGACCAATTACGCCCCCGCGGAGGCGATATCGGTATGGGATACAGTAGTCACTTATCGAAACCGAAGATGAGATCGGCTCGTCGGCGTCTAGGGCGACGGGGCTTCAGCTTCGTCGAGCTGCTCCTCGTTTTGAGCCTCGGCACGGTGGTGGCTGCCGCGCTCTACCAGGTCGTGCGCTTTCAGCAGCGCGTCTATCGCCAAGAGAGCGAAGCAATCGCTCGCCACGACGCACTCCGTCTGGCCAGTTCGGTCCTGGCAGCCGACCTCATGGAGGCGAGTGGTCGAGAGGGCGACTTCACGGCCCTGGCCCCCGACAGCATCGTCGTCCGCTCTCCGGTGGGCTTCGGTGTCGTATGCGATACCGACAACTCGGATAAGCGGGTTGGCCTGTTTGGGACCTCGGGTCGATTCAGCGCAAGTGACGGTGACAGCCTGCTCGTCTACACTCCAGGCGGCTGGCTCGTGATGGCCATTCAGGCGGTCAACCCGAGCAGCGCCGGCTCTCTGAATTGCCCCTACGCTGGCGGGCCGGCATTGGAGCTGACGCTCCGCGTCGACCAGTCCGTTGCCAACGTCCCCGTCGGTGCGCCCGTTCGCACCTTCCACGTCTACGCCTACCGGTTAAAACAGGACAGGGGTGCCTGGTGGCTGGCGCGCAGCGACGCCAGCTCGACCGAGGAAGACATTCTCGACATCCTGGTGGGCCCATTCAGCGACGATGGGGCCGGCCTGGCATTCGCTTACTTCGATGCGTTCGGTCAGTCCACTGCCGATGCGACACAGGTCACCCGCGTTGATCTGTCGCTCGTCGCCGTGAGCGGTGGCAGTACAGGACGCGACACGCTAACGACATCAGTGAGGCCGAGGAATCAAT
>JBDHAI010000152.1:0-6405 GCA_039588155.1 Gemmatimonadota bacterium
CTACTTTGCACGGCACCTGGAGCAAATAAAGCCGCTTTTGACTCGGAAACTCGATTACACGATCACCTATCACGACTCCTGCTGCCTCGGCCGGCACAACGGGTACTACGAGGAACCGCGAGCGCTGTTGGGCGCGATTCCCGGCGTCAAGCTCGTCGAGATGCAGCACAACCGCGTCAATTCGATTTGCTGCGGTGGCGGTGGCGGCGGCATGTGGATGGATACCTACTATAAAGCGAAGGGCCTAGAGCGGTTGTCCGACCGACGCGTGAAAGAAGCCGTCGAGACGGGTGCGGACGTTCTGGCTATCTCATGCCCCTACGAGATCTCGCGCTTCGAAGATTCTCTCAAGATCCTTGGATACGATGACAAGATGGTCGTTAAGGACGTCGTAGAACTCGTGGCCGAGGCGATGGAAGACGGTTCCGTCACTCACTGAGACGGAGGTCGCGCCTTTTAGTCTGACACATAACCGAACAGTTGAGCGGGTACCGTGAATATTGTGGCTATCCTCAAGATGGTGCCCGATGTGGTGGAGGAGTTCGAGGTCGCCGCGGATGGCAAATCCCTCGACATCGAGTTCCTTCGCCTCATCGTCAATGAGCGCGATGAACACGCCTTGGAACAGGCGCTCATACTCAAGGAACTCCTGGGCGGCAGCGTCACCGCCCTGGCGCTGGACGCTCCGGACATCGACGACGTGCTCTTCACCGCGCTGGCCAAAGGCGCAGATCGAGCCGTCAAGGTGACCGGCGTCGAAGAAGGACTCACAACGCGGTCGGCCGCATCGATCCTCGCCCAGACCCTTCCAAATGTTCCCGACCTTCTTCCGGCCGAGCTGATACTCACCGGCTGTCAGGCCATTGACGACATCGATGCCCAGGCACCCGCGCTGCTCGCCCGGCGGCTGCAGTTGCCCTACTTGGGACTCGTTTCGGGTGTGGAGGTCGATGCCTCAACGAATACCGCCAAGGTCGCTAAGGAATTCGCCGGAGGCGTGCGTGGCGAGTTCGAATTGACGCTGCCCGCGGTGTTGGGAATACAAGCCGCGGAAAAGCCGCCCCGCTACGTGCCTGTGGCGAAGGTGCGTGCGGCGATGAAGGAGGGAGAGATCGAGGAGGTGACGGCGCCGGTCGCTTCCGAGGCGGCGCTGATCGATATCATCGAGATGAATGTCCCAGAGGTGGCAGGCCGGGCGGAGATGCTCGAAGGAGATGCTGACGAAATCGCCGCCCGGCTCTGCGACGTTCTGGTCGAGCGCGGTTTGCTCTAAGGAGGAAAAGCCATGGCCGGCAATGTCTTGGTAATGGCGGACCAGTGGAGGGGAGAACTCTCCGACATCACCTACGAGCTGTTGGCTCTGGGACGGGAGCTCGCTGATGGGCTCGGCGTATCACTCGAAGCCGTGATCGTCGGGCACCAGCTGGGCGAGCTGCCAAACAAGTTAGGTGCGGCCGACGTTGTACACTGTCTCGACAATCCGGCGCTCGCCGATCCTGTGCCGGACGCCGTCAGCCAGGCGCTCGCGGAGGTCATCAAACAGCAAGAACCTGCGGCGGTCCTTATTCCCTGGACGAACGTCGCGGCGGACTTGCTCGGCTTGTTGCCTGCCCAGCTCGACGCGCCCTTCCTCAACTTCTGCCAGGACGTTCGGGTCGTCGACGGCCAGCTCGAGGCTCGTTGCGTCCTCTACGGCGGCAAGATGGAGGCCAAGGTCGTCGGCAGAGCGAGGCCGCTGATACTGGGCGTGTTGCCCGGGGCAAGATCTGCCGAGCAGGGCCGCGTGGATGGCGCGCCCACGGTCGTGGCGGCGTCCGTCGCCATCCAGGACTCGGGCGTGCACTTCAAGAGCTACGTCGAGCCAGAGGCAGGCGATGTCGACATCACCCAGCAGGAGGTGCTGATTTCGGTGGGGCGGGGGGTGCAGAGCGGTGACAATGTGAAGATCGCCGAGGAGCTCGCCGCAGAACTCGGCGGTGCCGTTTGTGGGTCGAGACCGGTGATCGACCAGGGCTGGCTCTCTCTGTCGCGACAGGTCGGTAAATCGGGTGCTATCGTCAAGCCCAAGCTCTACATTGCGGCCGGTATCAGCGGTGCTCCCGAGCACGTTGAAGGCATGAAAGACTCGGACACGATCATCGCCATCAATACCGATCCCGGGGCTCCCATATACAGTGTGGCGCACTTCGGTGCCGTGGAGGACGCGACGGACGTCCTACCGGCGTTGCTCGACGCGGTTCGTGCCAAGAAGGGGTGACATCCATGCCGGATCCGACAACGACGACCTATTTTGGGTTGCCCGGCTTCGTCGTCCTCTGGCTGTTCGCCGTGGTGGCGATTGTGCTCTTTGTTCGCCGGGTCTTGCACTTGCTGGGAATATTGCGACTGGCGCGGCCGGAGATACGCTGGGATCGCATACCGAAGCGCCTGGGATACGTAGTAAGGAACGTCTTTGGACAGGCACGGCTGCTCAAAGAGCCCGCCTTCGGCCTTGCCCATTTCTTCATCTTCTGGGCGTTCGTCTTCTACGCAGGCAGCTTCTTCTGGAATCTCATCAGAGGTCTGTTTCCCGTCCTGCCTGTTCCTTACGCTGACGATATGCCCCTGGTCGCCTTCGCGATGGAGGTGCTGACGGTCGTCGCACTCGTGGCCATCGTCGGCGCCGCCTTGAGGCGGTACGTATTCACGCCGGCGCGACTCGAACGCACCTTCGATGCCAGCTTCGTCCTGATCCTCATCACCATCCTGTTGGTCACCTTTCTCGGTGGACAAGGCTTCAAAGCGCTGGCTGAAGAGCATGCCATAGCCTGGTCGCCGGTCGGCAATGCTCTGGGAAGTGCCTTCGCCGGCGCGGGCATCGAGCCCGATACGGCCCAGACGCTGTACCTCTCCATGTGGTGGATCCACATGGTCACAGTTCTGTTCTTCCTGGCTTATCTGCCCTCCTCGAAGCACGCTCACCTCTTGTTCTCGCCGTTCAGCGTGTTCTTCACTGACCTGAGTGCGGGGGGGATGCCGGCCGCGTCGGAAGGGGCGGCGCAGCTCGACCAGTTCACCTGGCGACAGCTGTTCAATGCCTTGGCTTGCGCGGAGTGCGGGCGCTGCGACCGGGCATGTCCGGCGCACAACGCCGGCTTTGCGCTGTCTCCCAAGGACCTGATCCACAGCGTCAAGGAGATTGTGCTCTCGATCGACCGGCCCGCGGTCAAAGCGGCCGCTAAGGGTTCCAATGGCGGCAACGGAGCCAGGACAGTCAAGCTGCTGGGCGAGACCGTGAGTGCGGAAGAAGTCTGGGCATGTACGACGTGCATGGCGTGCATGCATCTTTGCCCGGTCTTCAACGAGCATATCCCACTCGTTACCGAAATGCGCCGCTTCATGGTCTCGGAAGGTGACCTGGAAGAGCGGCTACAGGACGTCATGATGGCACTGACGCGCTATGGGAATTCATTCGGCAAGTCGCCACGCGCCAGGTCCAAATGGACGCAGGGTCTGGATTTCAAGATCAAGGATGCGCGAAAGGCGCCGGTCGAGTATCTGTGGTTCGTCGGAGACTATGCTTCCTACGATCCGCGCATGGCGGAGGCAACGCGCGCAACGGCCCGGACATTTCACCGCGCTGGAATCGACTTCGGCATCCTCTACGAAGGTGAACAGAACTCCGGAAACGACATACGCCGTGCCGGCGAGGAGGGGCTGTTCGACATGCTCAGGGAAAAGAACATGCAAGCCCTGGGTAAGGCAGACTTCAAGAAAATCGTCACCACAGATCCGCACACCTACCATGCGTTGAAGAACGAGTATGCTAACGGTGACGGCGCTGTGCCGGCTTCTGTGGAGGTGCTTCACTACGCTGAGCTGCTCGACCGGTTGATCTCTGAGGGTAAGCTAGCCGTGAACGGCGGTGTGAACGTACGCGCGACATACCACGATCCCTGCTACCTGGGACGTTACAACAACGTCTACCGTCAACCGCGACGTGTACTGAAGAGCCTTGGCGTCGATCTGGTGGAGCTGCCGCGGAATCGTGGCAAGTCCTACTGCTGCGGAGCCGGTGGCGGACGCATCTGGATGGAGGATGTCGCCGGCGTACAGGAGCGCCCCGCTGAGAACCGCGTTCGGGAAGCTGCCGACCTGAAGGGGGTCGACACATTAGTCGTCAGCTGCCCGAAAGACCTCATCATGTTCCAGGACGCGCTCAAGACCGAGGGACTGGAAGATCGATTGGTCGTCAGGGACTTGATCGAGTTGGTGGAAGAGGCCATCGCTCCGGCCCACTCTGGCGAGCCTACGGTCGAGACGCAGGCCTGAGGGCTCGACCGTCGCGCTGCCGGCGCAGGCGGCGCAGGCGGCCTTCGACAGCTCTTAGTGCCTCTCCAACAAATAGTCGTGAATCGCCTCGGCGGCACGGCGTCCGTGGGCGACCGCGGTGACTACGAGGTCCGGTCCGACTACGTCATCGCCTCCTGCGAACACGCCGGGGCGCGCGGTGGCGCCGGTCTCTTCGTCGACCGATATCAGTCCCCAATCGTGCGTATCCAACCCAGGAGTCGTGTCGCCGAGCAGCGAATCGGGCCAGTACCCCAGCGCCAGGACGACGTTGTCCACGGCGAGAGTGAATTCAGAGCCTTCAATAGCCACAGGACGGCGTCTCCCCGATTCATCGGGTTCACCGAGTTCCATACGCTTGCACTCCATGGCGATGACATGACCGTCCTCGTCGCCAATGAACTTGATGGGCTGGGTCAGCCACTCGAACTTGACGCCTTCATCCTTAGCCAGGCCACGATCCTTCTCGTTGCCCGGCATCTCGGCTTCTGTACGACGGTAGACGCAGGTCACTTCCGTCGCGCCGAGGCGCACCGATGTGCGCAGGCAGTCCATGGCCGTGTCACCACCACCGATTACCACCACGCGGTCGCCGAGCTCCGGCAGTCCCTTCAGGCTTTCGGGTCGAAGCTCCTCGTCGACGTTCGCTTGGATTAGGAAGGGCGTCGCGTTGTGGACACCCATCAGGTCTTGGCCGGGTATCTTCGGATCCGCGGCCACGCCGGCGCCAACCCCCAGGAATACCGCCTCGAAACCTTGGTCGAAGAGCTCATCTACCGCGATGTCATCGCCAATCTTCGTATCGAATACGAACTCCACCCCCAGCTTGCGCGTGTATTCGAGCTGATCGTCCACGATCTTGTGGTCCATCTTGAACTTGGGAATGCCGTACCGCATGATCCCGCCACCAGCCGGCCAGAGGTCGAAGACCGTAACGGCGTGTCCGCGCTTCGCCAGCAACTGCGCCACGGTCAGGCCCGCCGGGCCGGCTCCGACGACAGCGACACGATGGCCCGTGGGGGCGGCGATGATCGTATCGCGACCGCTGTTCACCGACTGATGGTCCGCGACAAACGCCTCCAGACGGCCGATAGCCACGGGTGGCTTGCCCTTCTTGACGTAGATGCATGCACCCTCGCACTGAATGACCTGCGGGCAGACTCGCCCACACACCTCCGACATCGTGCTGGTTCTGCGAAAGACGATCGCAGCGTCCGTGAACTCGCCATTCTCGATCTGCCACATGGCGAGCGGGATATCGTTGTGAAGAGGACAAGCCTTGCTGCAGGGAGCGGCTGGGCACTGGATACATCGCATCGCTTCGGTGATCGCCGCCTCCGCATCGTACGAGAGGTAGACCTCCTCGAAGTTCAAAACTCGCTCCGCCGGATCTTGCTTCGGAATGGGCTGATGGGGTAACGCCATCCGGCGCTTGCGATCGATTTCTTTCGCAGCGGGTCTCGGCAACATGTCATCGCTCCTGAGCCAGAGTCAGCCAGAGTTTTAGCAGGGTGGGGGGGCGCACGAGGCGGCGACAGGCAATGCTTAACTTGGTTACCATATTGTAAGGGCAAATACCAGACCGAGACTTCGCCGCCTGGCAGGCCCCGAGGCGGCGAAACGGAGTGACGGAGTGTCACGCTTTGGGCTATTTCGGAGTCAGATGCGGCCGGCAAACCGGCGCTCGCTGTTGCCGCGGGGCTCCGTAGACACGCAGCTTGCCAGGCGGTCGATTGGCATGAAACTGGCAAAATTCTTAATATTGCTGTGCCCTCTCCACCAACACGAGTTGACCCTGACCGGCGGTCCGAGGCGGTCGGTGATGGTATCTCAGGGGCGGAACGAATACTAGACGAGGTGATGGCGGCTCGGTGTCTAAGAGGCGGTTGCATAGGGGGTATCTATGATGAGGTGGATATCGCTGTTCATGGTCGTGGCGCTGGTATCGGCGATCGGCTGTAAGGAGCAGGAGTCGGACGAAGAGCTGGCGGCCGAGAAGGCGGCCGCACGCGCCGACTCGGTGTCGATGGCAGAGGCGCTATACGACGCCTCGGTCTTTGATACGCTCACGTGGGA
>JBDHAI010000153.1:0-9536 GCA_039588155.1 Gemmatimonadota bacterium
GGTCGCGTGGACGGCCGGGCGATCAGTTCGCCGAGCTGACCGTCAAGGTTCAGCCTGCCACTCAGGTTCGCGAGGCTCACGTGATCGCCGATGAAGTGGAGAGACGCGTTGCGGCCGCGCTCGACCTCAAGGATGTCGTCGTGCACGTCGAGCCCGGCGAGCTGCACTGAGCCGAACGGAGCGAGCCTTTACCGACTAGTCGTCCGCACCATCAGCGCCCGCCGTCTGCCACACGCAACATCGATCGCCGCGCCCCTGGCACTCGGAGTGTACGATGGCGGCAGGTCCGGCACCGCCCAGATCGATCAAGCTCGATGCCAGCGCGGCGTAGATCTGGCAGGCAGATCCTGCACCGCTCACTCGGGCTGTCAGGGTATTCGTGGCCCGGATTTCCAGCGGCTTGCGCTTCACGGCCACGTCGGATGCAACGAGAAACGCATCGTTTGCGGCTCGCAGCGAACGCACTGCGGCGCGCCGCCTCAGCGGGCCGGGTAAGCGTCGCGACAGGCGCCGAACCGCGCCACGTAGTCCCTCGAAGTGGAGATCGGCCAGCTCTTGACCGGCGGCGGTGAAGATCGCCGCCGCGTCGCGCCGTTTGGAGATCAGCTCCAGCAACGCTTCCACTTGCTCTTCGTCGACGCGGCGACCTGAGCGTGCCAGGCGGCTGTACTCCCGGACCTGTCCCTCGATGACTCCGCTCAGCCCGAGGCGTTGTGGGAACAACGCGGCGGGGTGCTCGTTGGGCATCAATTCCGCAGGGGCGTCCTGTTGCTGCATGGCCTGCAAGAGGGCCAGGGGTAGCCGGGCGTCAACTTGTCGAAGCGAAGTGCTCATCGCGCTTCAGTCTCTCCTGCGTTCTTGCTCTTAGCCCAGGCCGATGGCGACCGCGGCAGTGATGACGACGATGCCCACCAGATTGAGCCAGAAGCCGGCGCGTCTCATCTCCGCCGGGTCGATGTAACCGCTGCCATAGACGATAGCGTTGGGTGGTGTCGCGACAGGTAGCATGAAAGCCATCGATGAACCCATGGCGGCGGCGGCCATTAACGCCAGCGGCTCGACGCCAACCGATATGCCGAGCGCCGCCATCACTGGCAAGCCCAGAGTGGCCGTAGCCGTGTTCGAGGTGATCTCGGTGACGAACACGAAAAGAGCCGCCACGGCGGCGATGATCAGCAGGTCTGGAAGTCCGGCGAGCACGGTGAGCTCCCCACCCAACCACGTCGTCAATCCCGAAGACTGGAAAGCGGAGGCGAGGGACAACCCACCTCCGAACAGTACCAATATATCCCAGGGTATCAGCCGCGCGTGGGCCCAGTCAAGCACGGTCGTTCTGCGGGTTTCCCGATCGTGCGTCGGCCAGACGAAGAGAATAAGCGCGGCTGCGATCGCGATGGTCGAGTCGCCGACAGAAGGCAAGACGCTCTGGATGCCCGGGATCGTCACGTCGCCGATCTGTTTCGGCGCTCGGAGAATCCAGGCGATAGCGGCGAGCGCGAACACGGACGCCGTAACGCGCTCGGCCGGGTGCCAGCGACCGAGCTTCGATCGCTCGGCCTCGATGACCTGCGCGACGCCGGCTAGAGGTCGATCGGGTAAACGATAGAGGACCAGGCAGAGCAGGGCCCAGCAGGCTACGAGCATGACCGCCGTGACCGGCAAACCGATCGCCATCCAGCTCGCGAAGGAGACCTCTACCTCCAGCAGCTCGTCGGCCATCGCGGCCAGCACGGCGTTGGGTGGCGTGCCGATCAGGGTGGCAACACCACCGATCGAACCGGCATATGCGATCCCGAGCATCAGGGCGGTGGCGAATCCGCGCCGAGCCTTGGTCGATGACTGCGTCGCGCTGGGCTCGTGGGTCGAGCTCACGTCGTGTACCAGGGTCAGCACCGCGGCGCCGATCGGCATCATCATCAGTGTCGCCGCCGTGTTCGACATCCACATGCTGAGAAAGGCGCACGCTAGCATGAAGCCCGCGACCAGGCGGCGCGGCGAGGTGCCGGTGCGCGCCACGACGGCCAGGGCGATCCGGCTGTGCAGCGACCAGCGCCGCATGGCCGCCGCGATGAAGAAGCCGCCCATGAAGAGAAAAATGACCGGGTTCGCGTAAGGTGCAGCGGCAACGGCGGGATTGGCGACAGCCAGGGCGGGTAGCAGGACGAGAGGGAGCAGCGCCGTGACCGCGAGCGGGACGGCAACCGTTAGCCACCAAAGGGCCATCCAGCCGGCGAGCGCGAGCGTCGCGTGACCGTCGGGTGTGACAC
Organism: Gemmatimonadota bacterium; assembly: GCA_039588155.1. Classification (GTDB taxonomy): domain Bacteria; phylum Gemmatimonadota; class Gemmatimonadetes; order Palauibacterales; family KS3-K002; genus JBDHGH01. The sequence continues at coordinate 2,268 of JBDHAI010000153.1, forward strand.
CTTCGAAGCGCGGCAGCAACAACATAATAACGAAGAGGGTCGGGCCGGCGATGATCCAGCGGCGGCGACCTCGGGACGGGTCTTTGTCGTTGCGTGGCTCCCGCATTGATCCGACAATTAGCGGCGAGCGGGGTGCCGCCGCAAGGCGGTGCGACTGAAGAACGGCGGGAGTGTTGGAGAGCCTAACCCGGATTCTGATAGCCCTGGCACTTGCGGCCCTGGTGTCGATCGCCGCATGGCGCTGGGGCGCATTGCGGCGAAGCGGAGCTCTGGCCGCCACGGTCGTGGGCGCAGCCGTGCTCGGTTTCGGCGGCCTCGGTGCCGCCATCGTGTTGGTGCTCTTCTTTGTCAGCTCCAGCCTGCTGTCTCAGCTGCCGCCGGGCGGTGGCCGGAGCCGACGGGGGGCGCGACAGGTGATGGCCAACGGAGCGGTGGCGGCGCTCGCCTGTGGCGCGATGGGCGGGTACCCGCTGGCCGCTGCCGCTTTCCTCGGGGCTGTCGCCGCGGCGACCGCCGACACCTGGGCGACGGAGATCGGGGTCAGGTTAGGGCGGAAGCCGCGGTCGATCCTCACGCTTCGCCCTCAGCCGCCGGGCACGTCGGGCGCTGTCTCTCTCCCCGGTACCGCGGCCGCCGCGCTCGGCGCGCTGGCGGTCGCGGCGGCGGGACACTTCTTGATCCCGGGGATCGGTCTGCAGGCTGCCATCGCCGTCGCGCTGGGCGGCCTGGCAGGCTCTCTGGTGGATTCGTTGTTGGGAGCGGGGCTTCAAGCGGTGTATCGCTGTCCCGCCTGTGGTGCGAAGCCGGAGGTGGCGCGCCATGACGAATGCGCGACGCGGGCGCAGAGGATTTCTGGTGTTCCTGGGCTCGATAACGATGCCGTGAACCTGCTGGCCACGGCCGCGGGATCGGCAGTCGCGACGTTCTACCTGCTACTCACCTGAGGCTGCCTTGCCCAGCTCGGCTACACTTTGCTATTTATGTCAGATTCGGTAGAGCTCCAGCTCTGCTAACCGCCGTATTCGGCAAAGCGGCGAAAGCCCTGGACCTCGATACGGCTCACCTCGCAGCGGAATGGGCGGCGGCGTTTCGGCGACGCGTGTCCGAGCGCGGTGAACCTTTCCCGGCCGGGCGCCTCGAGCGAGATGTCGAGGCCTTAGTCAAAGGCGTAGCTACCGTCCTGGACGACCCCTGGAGTTACCGCAGCTTCTTGGGCCAGGGTGAGAATCAGCAGATCGGTCGCAGCATCGCGGAGAAGCACGTGCAGGCAGGCGGCTCGCTGGCCAGTGCCCTTGAGGCCTACATGCGGTTGCGGCAGGCGATGATCCTGGCCTCCCGCGACGTATTCCGCGAGAGCGATCGGCCGTTCTTCGATTTGATGACCCGGCTCAACCGCTGCATCGACCGGGTCCTCTTCGCGATCGCCGAAGGTTATTTCAGCGCTTTCCAGGCGGAGATCGAAAAACAGGCGGTGACCGATGCGCTCACCGGGCTCGGCAACTCGCGCCGCTTCAGGGAGGCGCTGGCCTCGGAGCTCAAGCGCAGCGATCGCTCCGGTCGGCCCTTCTCGATCGTCTTCGTCGATGTGGACGACTTCAAGGATATCAACGACCGCATCGGCCACGTGCAGGCGGACTACACGTTAGCGGCGATCGGCCGCGCGCTCGAGCAGGAGCTGCGAGGTAGCGATCTCGTCTGCAGGTGGGGGGGTGACGAGTTCATCATCTTGCTGCCGGAAGCCGAGCGCAGCGCCGCCGGGACCCTGGCGGAACGCCTGCGGGCGGCGGTCGCCAACTGTGAGAAGTGCGCCGGCGCCACGATCTCGCTGGGTCTCGCCTGCTACCCTACGGATGGAAAGGACTACGACAGCTTGGTCGCCAACGCCGATCGCGCGCTGTACGCGTCCAAGCACCGCGGCAAGAACGTGGTCACGCAGAGCACCGAGGGTTGACGCTCAGCTAGGCCCGCTTTCGGTCCTGCCGATCTACTGACCTCCGGACCCATACCGAGCACCTCGATCTCTCTGCCCGGAAAGTGCTGGTTCCGCAACCTCCAATCGAAGGACAGCATCAACTGATATCCGGAGTGGTCGATCGGGATGTAACGATCCCAGCGCGCGTCGCGCACGCGTGCGCGTCCGGGTGATCGGCTGGGCTGATACCAGCCGGAGATCTGCAGGACGCCCTCGTTGTCACCCGTCGCGTTGACCTGGAAGGCGAAGACGGCCCAGCGCTCCTCCGGTGGGTAGGCGTCCGCCAGCGCCCCAGCGACCGCGAAGCTTCCGAGATCGACCCACGCGGTCTCGATGTAACCCTCCCTGGGGACGACCTGAACGGTCTGGATCGGCACGTCGGCACACATCTGGGTGACGACACTCACCATCTCCGTGGCGGTGGCTCCGAAGTATTGAATGACGATCGGGTTGTTGGCGTCTTCGGGTACCGGGTACTGGCGCGGGACTGTCGAGGTGCTGCCGCAAGCGGAGATCAGGACCAGACAAAGTGCGAATGCGAGCGGCTTAGCCGACATCGGAGGCCTCCATTCGTCGTAATACTCTCGCGAACGGGTGGTTGCTGCGCTGGGCTGCGATGCAAAGAGACCGAAAGCCGCTGCGGAGCGGTTTCCGGTCTCTAGAAAACGAGTGCTGGCCAGGCGCGAGGTGGTACATCGCGCCTGGCGCATCGAGTCGGCCTACGGGTTTTGGTTCGCCAGCGTGTACGCGATCGCGTTGTCGAGCAGCGAGTTCGCGTAGGCCGGGTTGTGGACTCCCAGGCTGCCGTCGTCGTAGACGAAGAAGGCGGCGTAGATCGCCTCGCGCTCCCACACCTGAACGCCCGCCGCCTCGCTATCCCAGTTCGCTTCGAGATCGGCGAAGTTCGTGAAACCGTGCAGCACGGCCAGCGAGTCCATCTTGGCCTGGACCTGCGTCTGCGCGCCGTTCATGTCGAAGTCGGGCGCGCCCGCGTGGCAGGGCAGGCAGTTGTTGGTCGTCGGCTCCCACGTATGGAACGGGTGGGGAACCACCTCGCCGTGCAACAAGGTGTCGCGCACCATGTGGCATTCTACACAGGCGAGCGAGATGCTCTGGTGCTGGTGCGTGCTCGCGTATGTGAACGTGGGGATCTGGTACGAGCCGGCCCCGATGTACATGTCCATCTGCGGGCTGGGGTGCGGGCCGAAGTGGGCGTCGCCGTTAGCGATCTGGCCCTGCACGTTGGACGTGCTGCGCCGGGCGTGGTGGCACTGGACACAGGTCTGGGCGGGGCCATAGCCCTCCATCGTCGGCACCTCTTCGTCGCCGGGCTGGTACGGGAACGTGTACTGGACCTCCTCCGGACTCACGTTGCGCAGCTGTGCGTAATTGCCTCCGCCAGCCTCGCCGATGTGCGGGTCGTGGCAGGTCGGGCAGCCGATGAAGCTGACCTCCTCCTCGAACTCGTACGTCGCGTACCTCCTGTCATTGGCCTCGATGAACCCTTCCGACGTGTGACACGGCTGGCAAGTCGAAGAATGCGCGTAGTGCTCGTCGTTGAAGGCGTCGATGTCCCCGCCCGCGGCATTCGCGTGACCGGAGTTGACCCACTCGTTGATCTGCGTGCCGTGGCACTTGAAGCAGAGCGACGTCGACTCGGTGCCCACGAAGTGAGTCGAGAAGGAAATGTCCGGGCTATGGGTGTTGAACTCCGGACCCATGGGGCCGTGACACGACTCGCACTGCACGTTCTCCAGGGCGTCCCGGCGCTCGGCCGCCTCCAAACCCTCGACGCCGTAGTAGTCGTCGTAGCCGTAGATGTCCGGGCCGCGATTCGCATCCGCGATGGCCGTGTCGCCGAAGGCCACCTGAGAGTCGAATCCCGTCGTGTGGCACTGCAGACAGTAGAGGTTGGTCTGGCTGTCCCCAAGGTCTTCGTACGCCTCGGAGTGTCCGGTCGTCGCCACAGTACCGACGTTGCCGGAGTGGCAGTGCATACAAGGCTCGCCGGAGCCGCCGAAATAGGTGTTCGGGGCGACCCCTTCACCCGGCGGTCCCTCTGGGCCCTCCGCGCCCTGTGGCCCCTGGTCGCCTTCGCAGCCGTAGGATACGAAGGCCAGGGAGACCGCGACTACGACCCCTAACCAATGACGCTTCATCTGGATGCCTCCTCCTGGAGAATCGGTCGGGCCCGCCGAGCTGTCGGCAGAGCGGTGCCGAAAAAGTGCGACTTACTCGTGTCTTTCATGGCAGTAACTATTCCAATCGCAACGAGGATGACAGGCCGTCGGCACTCTGACCGTAGGAGCCAGAAGAGCCGATCCTACTTAGGAATATCTGGGGGACCCCCCGGGGGAGGGGGCCTCGGTGTGCGGTGGATTACGTCATTGGAGTCCCGATGCCCGGGACTTGCCTGAGCCATCTCGCCCCGTCTGTGGCATTGTGTCAAATGAAATAGAGAATCATTCGCGTTATCTCCTTTGTTCGCCGGTTATTGGGCCGCTTGGCCGGTGCATAGTTTGCCCCGGATTCCCCGATGAAGGTGACGACTCCGGCTGCCCTGGACCACCCGCGACGCAGGGTGTTGCGAAACCGGCGGGAGGCCCTATAATGCTCTTGGCAGAATCACCATTGAGAATTGCCCCCCCCGATTAGCCCCGTTGTGTGATTACGCTGCTTCACTGGAGGCGGACGACAATAACGAATCTGGAGTCGCTGGCGAGGGTCGAAGTCGTGAACTTCATCGCGAGCTGGCGATACGGATTCACCGCAGTCACTAGCAAACGATATCTCGACCCGAGTAGCTCAGTTTGTAACCCCGTACTCTGGAGGCGAGCCTTGAGGGAAAGAGCTACAAACCAAGGGGGCGGCTGGTCAAGAAGCCTGCTGGTCGCTCTGGCCCTGGGCCTCGTGGTGGGCCTGGGCGGTTGTACCGACAAGGATACCGTGTTCACCGACAAGCCGGTCTTTGACCAGCCGACGGATTCGGCCTTCGCCTTTGTGGGTTATGTAACACCGGACTCACTGCGAATGACGGCGTGTGGGAATTGCCACGCGACGTTCCAGGCGGGCTGGAAGACGACGGGCCATTACGGGGCGTGGGCAACCCTGCAGGGCAGTGGAGGCGCGCAGGCGTTCTGCGAGCCCTGCCACACGACGAACGAGCAAGGAAACCCGATCACCAACCCGGCGGGCTACAACGCTGCGCCGGCCGACGCCCGCAGTCGGTATTTAGACGTTCAGTGCGAGTCGTGTCATGGCGGCGTGGGCCAGTCGGGCCTGTCGACGACGTGGGAGCATGTGAACGATCCGCTGGCGCTGCGGCCGCTGGCGTCGATCGTGGCCGACACGGGGGCGACCACGGGGTGCGGCGAGTGCCACGAAGGCACGCACCATCCGTTCGTGGAGCAGTGGGCCTCGTCGGGCCATGCGAACACGGGCTTCGCCTCGGGGCGCACGGGCTGCGACGAGTGTCACGAAGGCCGTGTGGCACTGTTGCGCAAGTTCTTCTCGACGTCCGACTACGTAGAGAAGTTTGAGCCCGGCGCTATTCAGCCGATCGTCTGTGCCGTCTGCCATAGCCCGCACGGCTCCGGCTTCGACGCGAACCTACGGGCGCCCATCGATTTGGGGACGACGGCAGAGTTCCCGACTACGAGCCACCTCTGCTACCAGTGCCACAGCCGACGCGGGACGCCGCCTGACGATCACGGCCCGCACGCGGCGCAGGGGCTGCTGGTCTTCCAGACCGACGTGGGCTGGCTGCCGGCAGGATTCACGGTGCCGCCGCTGGGGAGCCACGGTAACCCGGACGTGAACAACAAGGCCTGCATCACGTGCCACGTCGTCATGTACGAGATTGACGACGAGGCCACGGGTGAGTTCCAGTTCAATACCGTGGGCCATCTGTTCAAGGCGCTGCCTTGTCTGGATGCAGGAGGCATTCCGACCGCCGACGACTCCTGCACCGACGCCGAGCGTGACTTCACCGGTTGTACGGCGTGTCACGACGAGCAGACGGCGCGGAACTTCTACAATTTCATCCGGGCCGACGTCAGCGCGCTGACCGACTCGCTGTGGTTCGACACCAACGACAACAACGCGGTCGATCCCGGCGTCGACGGCGGCCTGCTCCCGCAGGTCGCGGCGCTCGACACCGTGCAGCTCGATCCGCGCGACGGTTTGATCACCGTCGGCGAGGGAGCGTTCTGGAACGCGCAGCTCGCCCACACGAAGGACCGGACGTTCTGGGAAGATGCGATCGTCTATCCGGGCGTGGCCGGCCCCGACGAGGATCCGGAAGACGGGGTCCCGGACGGCGTCGAGTGGTCGGCCCACAAGGCGAGCGGTGATGGGGTTCACAACCCCGCTTTCCTGCGCGACTTGCTCGAGGCGTCGATCGACGCTGTTCTGGCTGAGTACTTTGCGCCGTAGAGCCGGAGTGCTCGGAATCAAGACATGAAGCACAGAGCGCGCGTTCAAGAGGTCCGGTCGAGGCTGCGTGGAGCTGGCATTCGACAGCTCCACGTGGCCTCCGGCACGCTTGTTCGCGCCTACCATCTATCCGTACCGGGAGGAAACCTTGAGTATCCTATCTCAGACGCGCGTCGGGATCGGGCTCCGAGGTTGGCGAGTCGGGTGCGCGTTTTTTGGCGTCGCCGTCGTCTTTGGTGGCTGGGGTGCCGCTCCGCTAGAAGCGCAACAATGGCGAGCGCGTATCTCCTCGCGCGTGCAGTTGGTGGAAGGGCAGGTCCAGCTGCTCGATAGCGTGCTGGCAACTTCGCCCGATGCCCAGTTCGCGACGTGCCAGACGAGCCAGGAGTACTGCTTCTTCTATCGTTCAGGAGCGAAACTCACCTCGTATCCAGCTCTGCTCGATGTCGACCTGAACGTCTTCGGCTTCGGCGTCGAAGGACTGAGGTTTTACGTCAGCACCCGCCTCCGCACCGACTTCGGGAACGACAAGTTCTGGCCGCGGGTCGAGGACAACTTCGACTTGCTGGCCGGGTACTTGGAATGGAACAAGCCCTGGTTCCGATTGCGGGCGGGCCGCGACTACCAGGTCAGCGGCCTGGGATTTTACGGCTACGACGGCGGATCGGCGATCTTCCGCTATCGGCCGTGGAACGTGGCGATCGAGGCCTACGGCGGTTGGGGGCTGGCCCGGGGTGTGCCCGAGCCCGTCAACGGAGATGCCTTCAATTCGTTGGGTGTCTTCCAACCGACCGATCGCAACTACCTGTTCGGATTCCGTGGCGACTGGCGACCCAGCCGCAACTCGTCGATCGAAGCGATCT
>JBDHAI010000154.1:0-6362 GCA_039588155.1 Gemmatimonadota bacterium
GATCTCCTCTCTAAGCGCCGCCGAGATGTTGACGCTGGCCGCGCGCCAGGCGGGGTAGAGGCCGGCGAGCAGTCCGGTGCCCACGAGTAGGGTCACCGCTACACCGGCATCGCCCCGTTCGAGCACAAAGAACGAGATGTCGACGGGCAAGCCGGGAAAAGCGACGAGGATGCGGTCGAGGTAGCGCGCGACGGCGGTCCCGACGGCAAGCCCGATCACCGTGCCGGCCGCCGAGATTAGCAGGCCTTGCCAGGCGACCTGCGTCAGCATGCGGCCGCGCGTCACGCCCAGCGCCCGCAAAGTAGCGATCTCGCCCCAGCGTTCATTCACGGACAGCGTCAAGAGTGTCGCGACCAACAAGAAAGCGACCCCGAGGCTGACCGTTCCCAGCACGAGCGAGAGCTGCTGGAAGTACGTCAGGCGGTCGCCGGCGGCCTCGATGATCTCCGGTATGGCGTACACGTCGACCTGCGGCAGTCTGACGCGATAGTCCTGGGCCACCGCATAGGCGTCTTCGTCGCGAGCTACACGGATGAGGATCAACGCCGCCGGCCGGCTCGTGGTACCCGCCATCGCCCAGAGGTCCGTGATCGCCAGGCTGATGTTGGCAGAGCCCTCGGGCGCGAACATGTAGTCGGCGATGCCCGCGACCTCCATCACGCGCCGGCGTCGCAGCGAGCCTACGGCGGGGTCCGGGTCGAGTCCCACCAACAAAGAGTCGCCGGGCTGGACCGCGAACGTCTCGGCCACGAGGGGATCGACGACCAATTGCCCGGACCGCACCACCGTTTCACCTGCCCGAATGCGTAGTGCCGGCTCGCTACCGGCGGGCGCCCCGTAGCCGAAGGTCGAGCGCACGACATCCGCGCGATCCGGCCGTGCCACGTAGACCGTCTGACCCCAGAACGGGATCGCCTCGGCCACACGTGGGTCCGCCGCGATGACTCGTGTGAGCGAATCGGCTTCGAGGATGGCCGCCCCGCTCTCGAAGGGCAGAAGCCCCTTCGGAACGACGCGCACCTGGTAACCCGTCGCCTTCAACAGATCGGCCAGACTCCGCTGTAAGCCCTCGGCGAGCATCACCATGTCGATCAGCACTGCCGCAGCCACCGTGACGCCGGCCACGAAGAGAGCCAGACGCCGCGGTCGACGCACCAGCGTGCGCCATCCGAGTGAGAGCGCGTTGATCATGGGGCCCTCAGACGTGCGGAACCCGTGCGCACCAGTTGCAGGCCGGCCAGTACGCCCACTCCCATGCCGGTGGCCAGTCCAATCGCGCCGGCCAGTAGTGCGAGTTGCGGTGTAACCCGGGCGAACGCCAGCGACGTGTCGTACACACCACGGAAATAGGCGTTGATCAAACCCGAGCCCGCCCAACCGACGCCGATGCCGATCGCGGTACCGACGGCCGCCATGACCAGCGTCTCGCCGAACATCCAGAGGAAGAGCGTCCGGCGCGAGATCCCCACATCACGCATCGAAGCGCTCTCCAGACGACGCTCCTCCAGCTTCAAAACCACGAGGCAGAGCAGGAATACCGCCGCGCCCGTGATCGTGATGCCGGCGAGCGCGCGGTGGAAGCGTGAAATGACGCGAAAGGTCTCGGACGTCGCCTCCGCCACGGCCTCGGTAGGGAACGCTTCAGCCCCGAATGCCAGCCGGTCGATCTCCGCGATCACCGGCGCGCGCTCGACAGCCGGACGCAGCCGAACGCTGAACCGGTCGACCCGGTCCCCGACACCGAGCAAGTCCTGCAAGTCCGGCAGGTGGAGAATCGCCCGGTTGTCCCGCAGCGTAGCGGTAGCGGGATCGGCGGGCCGCCGGTACGTCCCTGCCACTACAAAGGCCCGTTCTCCCGCGTCTAGGCCGGAGATCCAAACCGTATCGCTCACAGCGATGCCGAGCCGCTGGGCAGTGCGGTTCTCCATTAGCAAGTCGGGAAGAGCGACGGGCGTCGCCCGGTCGGCAGCCTGAGCGAGGGTCGCGAGCGTTACCAGCATCAAGCCTATGTAGTTCACGCCGTAGGCTATTTGTGACGCTCAAGACTGTAAAGGGGTGGTGGCAAGTCATTCGCGGCCGGAGACAGTAAACGCGCGAAGGTCAGCTTCGACCCCCGACGGTTCTCCGGTGGATTGGCCTGCAAACAACGCCTGAGCTACTGGGGTCTCGAAGCGGGCAGCCCGATTTCGCCCAGGAAGAGGTTGCCGCCGGCAGGGAGTCCACGGCGCTGGTCGCAGCGGGTGAGCACGAGACGATCCTTGGCGCGCGTCATCCCGACATAGAGCAAGCGTCGGGCTTCCTCGATCTCGTCCTTGATGTTCCTAACCGCGGCGTAGTAGCCCGGCAGCTGGTAGTCCTCGCAGCCGATGATATAGACGCGCGAAAATTCGAGTCCCTTAGTGGAGTGAAGAGTGAGAAGGTTCACGCGGTGGGGGTCCGCCTCCACGCCCTCCGAGGTCGACAGCGCGACATACTCCAGAAATCGAGCCACGCTCTCCTCCAGCGAGTCCCGCTGGCTGACCTCGACCAGCGCTTGCAGTCGCGCCACGGCCGACGGATAACGCTCGGCGGGGCTCCGCTCCGTCCGGATGCGCTCCATCAATGCTAGCCCGCCCAGTCGCTTGATCGCGAAATCCACCGCCGGCGCATCGGCAGCCGCGCGTTGGCGCTCCGCGTCGTAGAACTCCAGGCAATCGGAGAAGCGCCCCAGCACGAAGGGCTTGGCGATCTCCAGCAACAACCTGTCTTCGTCCGTCAGCCGGCCCTTCGCCTCGAGGGCGAGCCCTAGGCCAAGGTGATCGAGGAGGTTGACCAGCGAAGCCTTGCGTGCCCGCACGCGCTTTTGCGCGTTCAGGTGCGTGAACACACGGGCGAGGGCGACGGCGTCGTCGAGCGCATGATGGGCGCGCGCCAACCGCACACCAAAACGCTCGGCCAGATCCTCGAGCCGGGCGCTTTCGTGGAAGAGCGAGCGGGCTAGCGGGAGCGAATCGAAGAACACCAGGTCATCGACGTCGGCGAACTGGCCGACCGAACGGCGCAAGACCGGAACGTCGAAGCGGTGTGCGTTGTGGGCCACGAGGACATCGCCGCCGGCGAAGGCGCGAAAGCGCGGCCAAACCTCCGCGAGCGGAGGGGCGTCCTGCAAATTCGCCTCGTTGTACCCGTGGACTTCGCTGGCGCCCGGCGAGATAGGACCTTCGCAGCGGATCAACGAGTGGAACGTTTCGACGACCTGTCCGTCGCGCACCTTCGCCGCGCCCAGCTCGACGATCTCACACGTCGCTGGGTTCAGATCCGACGTCTCGAGGTCGAAGGTCACATAGTCGCGCAGCACATCACCGAAATCCCGGCTGTGGATGAGCTGAAGCGCCTTGAACAGCGTGGCGATCACGGGTCGTTTCCTATCGGCTGTCGGCTGGATGATGAGATCGTTGGGCCATGCATCGACGCCGTCGCTGAGATACTCGACCACCACGGGGAAACGGGCGGAGATGAGCATCCCGCGTATAGCGATCTCTCGACCGCCGCCGGATTCGATGTAGATCTTGCCGCCGGCCTTGATGACCGACGTCAGTCGCTCGGCCAGCTCCCGAGCGCCCGGAAAGTCGTCGGGATCCTCCAGCTCGTCGTAGCGTTCCTCCAATCGGTTCTCGTAGGGCTTCACGCGTTGTGCGAGTAGCTCTTCCACCAAACCGCTCAACGAGTCGTGCGACTCGTGAAGCGCTCGCAGATTCTCCACATGGTAAATGAACCGCCAGGCCTTTTTGGTGTCCGGGTGGTCTCTCGGGTGCCGGCGCGCGTAGATCCTCAGTGCCGAGAGGAAGTCCATTTGGTTCGGCTGAGCGACGGTGCGTACTTCGGCCAGCATATTCTCCGGCAGCAGGCGCTCGGCAAAGGCTTCGACGGCGACCATATCGTCTGGCGAGTTGACCACACGAAGCGAGGCGACGACGTAGGCGATAACCATGTCGTCGAGCAGCGAACGGCCACGCGCCAGGCGACAAGGCACCCCGTCGGCGACCAGACGTTTCTCCAGCAACTCACCGACCTCGTGCTTGCGGTAAAGCAGTGCGTAGTCGCCCCAGCCCAGGCCGCTCGCCTCGCGGTCCCGCACGAGATGGTCGAGAATCCAGGCCGCCTCCTCCTCCTCATCTTGAAAGGCGAACGCCTCCACCTCGAACTCCGAATCGCGCTCCGCCTCGATCTCCTTCTCGAACAGCACCGGGTTCTCGCTGAGCAGACGTCGGGCCACGTCGAAGATCTGTCGGCTGCAGCGCCAGTTGCGGTCCAGCACGATGGGATTCTCGACATCGAAGTCGGTGCGAAAGCGCCAGAGAATGCGGGGATCGGAGCCGCGCCACGAAAAGATCGACTGCTCGTCGTCGCCGACGGCGAAGATGTTGCGGTGCCCCTGGGCCAGTCGTTTCAGAATCGAGTACTGAGCCGCATCCAGGTCCTGAAACTCGTCGACGAGCAGGTAGTCCCAGCGCGCTGCAACTTCGTCGGCCACCCCGGCGTGGGTGCTGAAGAGCTCTTCGGTGAGGGCGATGATGTCGTCGAAGTCGATCAGGTTCTTTTCGCGCAACGACGAGATGTAGTTGTCGAAATGAGCGTCGTCGCCTGGTGTGAGCGGGTGGGCTTGGAGTCGATGCCGGCCGAACAGCGTGAGCAAGCCGGCGCGGCGCGTGTCTGGGTAAACGCCCAAACGCTGCAGCAGCAGCTGCTGGTAGTGCTCGTCGGCGACGCCAAAGCCACGTCTCAGTCCTACTTGCTGGGGGTACTCGCGCAAGATCTGCAGGCAGAGAGAGTGGAGCGTTCCCCGAGTGATAGGCTCGGTCCGCTCCCGCAGCCGCTTATGAAGTCGAGCCGTTACCTCTTCGGCGGCCTTGTTGGTGAAGGTCACAGCACAGATGCGCTCCGGCGCGAAGCCATCGGCCTCGATGAGGTGACCGATCCGCTGGATGAGACAGAACGTCTTGCCCGCTCCCGGCCCCGCCAGCACCAGTACCGGGCCGGGCTCCGCCTCGATGGCTTCTCGCTGATTGGGGAGAGGTACTAGGTCCATCGCTCTTGACGCCGGTTATCGGGCCGCCCCAAACTGACCCGAGTGCTTGGCAGAACCCACCGCTGACATCCGAGTCAGGAGGACCCAGATGGCCAACATCAAGGTGTACACTACGCCCACTTGACCCTACTGCAAAATGGTCAAGGATTGGCTAAATGAACACGGCTGCGAGTACGAAGAGGCAGATATCACCAAGGACGTCTTTCAACTCCGGGATTGGCGGGAGCTGACCGGCGGCGCGGGTGTGCCCGTCGTCGCCCACGGCAAGGACTTCGTCATCGGCTTCAATCCCGAGCGGCTACAGATGATGCTGGATTGCTGCGAGCATACCAGCCCGGTGGACATCCCCGACGAAGCTTAGTGCGCGCGAAGCGTCGGGCAAAAAGAAGAGTGAAAAGTAAAAGGTGAAAAGTGAATTGTGGAGCTTGGCTTTCCGCTTCACTCCGCCCTTTACCCTTCACTTTTCGCTCTGACCTTCGGCCCTTTAGCGGCTTCTACGGGCGGAAGGGATTTACGATCTCCAGACCGTCGATTCGCTGCCCGTGCTGCAGGTCTTCCGTCAGTAGGGCCGTGCAGCCGGCTTCTTTGGCGGCGCGCACCACAAGCGCATCCCAGAAGCCGAACCCGTACAATCGCTGGATGTCGATCGCGCCGAGGATGTCGGGCAGGTCGATCAGCACGAGATCCAGACGGCTGAGCAGCTCTACCTTACGACGCGCGATCTCGACGGGTACGTCCTGCTTGCGCGTGGCGGCCACGAAATACTCTTGAAGCACCTGCGTGGACAGAACCCCCCACCGCCCCAAACGCGCGCGTTCGAGGAGTTCCGTGGCAACGGCCTGCTTCTCCGGCGCGTCATGATCGTCCGCGTACACGAGGATGTTCGTGTCGAGAAAGCTACGGACGTTCATGGATCTCTTCCCGGTCGAACCGCCAGCCGCGCGAGCGACCGCCGCCCTCGGCGCTCAGGCGGCGCAACTCTTCCACGTCCCGCTCCGGCCGGTCTCGCCCGGTGACCTGTTGCAGATATTCACGCACCAGCTGGTTCAAGCTCTTGCCCATGGCTTTGGCAACCTGCCGTGCGTCCCTCAACAGTTCGTCATCGATGGCCAGGGTGATGTTCATGCCAATCTCCACGTTCCACGTAACCCGTGTACACATAATACGTGGGAAGGCTGCCCGGCACAACACGGCAGCTCACCGGTTGGGCCGGGTATTCCGGCGTTCTTTGGAACACCGGTTCCTCCTTCCTGCCCTTGGCGACGACCGCCCCTATCTCATATAGTTAGCGCTT
>JBDHAI010000155.1:0-6705 GCA_039588155.1 Gemmatimonadota bacterium
CGCCAACCAACCCGCGGTGCTCGCCGGCGTTCTAAATATCGACTGCTCGATGAAGGGCGCCCGGTTCATTCGCTTTTGCGACGCGTTCAATATCCCCATCGTCACCTTCGAGGATGTACCTGGATTCCTGCCGGGAGTGGCGCAAGAACACGGCGGCATCATCAAGCACGGCGCCAAACTGCTCTACGCCTACTGCGAGGCCACCGTACCCAAGCTCACGATCATCTTGAGGAAGGCGTACGGTGGCGCCTACGACGTCATGAACTCCAAGCACATCCGCGGCGACTTCAACTTCGCTTGGCCCACGGCGGAAATCGCGGTCATGGGGCCAAAGGGCGCAGTGGAGATTCTCTTCCGCCGCCAGATCGCCGCTGCAAAGGACCCCAAGACGGAAACCGACAAGCGGATCAAAGAATACGAAGACCAGTTCGCTAATCCCTACATCGCCGCATCGCGCGGCTACGTGGATGACGTGATCGATCCACGCGAGACTTGGTCCGCAACAAGCGCGAGCCCGGTCCGCCACGCAAGCACGGCAATATTCCACTCTGATGATCAAGAAAGTCCTGGTCGCCAACCGAGGTGAGATCGCGGTTCGCATCGTCCGCGCCTGCCGCGAGCTCGGGATCACCTCGGTGGCCGTATACTCAGAAGCTGACCGCCTGGCGCCTCACGTCTGGCTGGCCGACGAGGCGTACGCGATCGGGCCGGCACGGGCGGCTGAGAGTTACCTGTCGATCGTACGCCTGCTGAACGCGGCACAGCGGTCGGGCGCCGATGCGATACACCCCGGCTACGGGTTCCTGGCCGAGAACGCCGACTTCGCCGCCGCCGTAGAAGAAGTCGGCCTGGTCTTCATCGGACCCACCGCCGACACCATCGCGCTGATGGGTGATAAGACCGAGGCGCGCAAGGCGATGCAGCAGGCGGGGGTCTCGGTGGTGCCCGGGACGACCGCGGCTCTCGAAGGTCTGGACGCAGCGCGCCGCGTGTGTGAGGAGATGGGTTACCCCGTACTCCTCAAGGCGGCGGCCGGCGGCGGCGGGAAAGGGATGCGGCGGGTCGATCGCGGCAAAGATCTCGAGTCGGCCTTTGGCGCCGCGCAACGCGAAGCTCAAGCGGCCTTCTCGGATTCACGTATCTATGTGGAGAAGTACCTCGAGAACCCCCGGCACATCGAGTTCCAGATCCTCGCCGACGCTCATGGCAACGTCATCCACCTGAATGAGCGCGAGTGCTCGATCCAGCGAAGGCACCAGAAGCTGATCGAGGAGGCGCCTTCGCCCGTTATGACTCCGGAGCTGCGGCGGCAGATGGGAGAACAGGCGGTGGCCGCCGCCAGGGGCGTGAACTATCGCGGTGCGGGAACCGTCGAGTTCATGGTCGTCGGCGACAAGTTCTATTTCCTAGAGATGAACACGCGCTTGCAGGTGGAGCATCCCGTTACCGAGATGGTGACCGGCATCGACCTAGTACACGTCCAATTGCGCGTCGCCTCCGGTGAACCGCTCCATCTCAGCACGACGGAGCCAAACGGGCACGCCATCGAGTGTCGTATCAACGCCGAAGACCCGTACAACAATTTCTTGCCCGCACTGGGCCGGATCGAGCACCTGCGAGTGCCCAGTGGGACCGGCGTTCGCTGGGACGCCGGCATCGTTCAGGGTACCGAGATCGGACTCCATTACGACCCGCTGCTCGCCAAGCTCGTGGTCCACGCCCAGGACAGACCGGCGGCCATCGCTCGTATGGCTAGAGCGCTCGACGAGCTGGTGATCGATGGGGTCGCGACCATCGCACCTTTCCATCGGCTCGTGATGGACGAGACAGACTTTCGAGCCGGCGACTTCCACACCGGGTACCTCGAAGAACACCCCGACTTGCTCCGCGGTGACGGCGGGGCTGAGCAGCTGAAGGCGGTGGCTTTGGTCGCCGCGCTACTTGAAAACGGGCAGCGTCGCAAGGTCCAGGTCGATGAGGCGCCCACCGGCGCGAGCTCCACGAGCTCCTGGCGCTGGCCCGTCGGCGGCTGGTCCGGCCGCGATTGGAGCACCCGGCGCTGAGATTGCCCAACCAAACCCTCCAGATCGAGGCGATTGTCTCCGGCGGCGATGGCCTCGCCAGGCTCGCCGACGGCAGGGTCGTCTTCGTCCCACGCACGGCGCCCGGCGATCGCGTCGAAGTCGAAATACTCCAGGAACACCGGCAGTGGGCACGAGGTCGTGCGGTACGGATCGTCGAGGCAGGTCCGCAGCGGGTCGAGCCGCCTTGCCCGTACTACCGCGCTTGTGGTGGCTGCCAGCTTCAACATCTGCGCTACGACGCACAACGCGAAGCCAAGGCGACGATCGTCGCCGACAGCGTGCGACGGCTCGGCGGAATTGAGATCGATGCCCCCGAGGTCGCTCCTTCGCCGAGTCCGTTCGAGTATCGCAACCGGGTCACCTTCGTCCTCCGCCGCCACGGCGCGAACGTGGTCGCGGGCTTCCACGGCCTCGAGCAACCCGCAGAAATCGTCGATGTCGAAAACTGCCCGCTGGCCCTGCGGGCGATCAACGAAGCGTGGAGGGCTCTGCGCGCTACTTGGGGCGCCGGCGCCGAGAATCTGCCCAAAGGCGATGAGCTTCGTCTGACTCTCCGCGCGACAGAAGATGGCACGGTCGGCTTGGCGATCGAAGACGGGGTGGGGAAAGGCGAGCCCGAGGCCTTGCTTGCCTCTGTCGACGGGCTCGCCGCCATCTGGGCTTTGGACCCGAACGGGGAGCCGGCCTGGTGGGCAGGCGAAGCCATGCTCGCGGACCGCTGGGGCTCGCATCGCGTACAGGTGGCCGGGACGAGCTTCCTGCAGGTCAACCGAGAAGTGGCGATGGCGCTCGACGCCTATGTAGCCGAGGGATGCGGCGAGGTCGCCGGGTTGCGGGTCATGGATGCCTACTGTGGCTTCGGAAGGCGAGCGCTCGATCTCGCCTGGGCGGGCGCCCGCGTCGTCGGCATCGATGCCGATCCCCACGGCATCGCCATGGCCCAGGGGGAAGCTGTGGAGTCGGGAGCGTCGGCTCGCTTCGTGGCGGGCAGTGTCGAGGATACCCTCGCGTCAGAGCTTCCCGCCGACCTCGTACTGCTCAATCCGCCACGGCGCGGCGTGCACCGCGGCGTAGTTGGCGCGCTTCTGCACGAGCCGCCAGAGCGAATCATCTACGTGAGCTGTGACCCCGCGACGCTCGCGCGAGATCTCAAGGAGCTGGGTCAGAAGTATGAGCTCGGCGCGGCGAGGGCGTTTGATATGTTTCCGCAGACGGCGCATGTGGAGACCGTCGTCACGCTCAACAAATCCGCGCCTACTGAGGCGTAACCGCGCGGCGTGTTCTAGTTGTACTTCCAGCCGAGCAACAACTCTACGCCCAGGTCGTTCTTGGACGTTCCTTCAGCCCCACCCCTGTTGTCGAAGCTGTTGAAGAAGGTGAGTCCCACGGTGAAGTCGCTCAGGACTTCATAGGAGATTCGCAGATCCACGTTGGCCCGAACACGACCCCACTCGGTGATGCCCGGCACGATCGACGCCGTCAAGCTCACATCGGTCTTGGGGCTGTCGAAGCGGAAGTAGGCCAACTCGCCCCCGATGACTCCCTCCAGGCTGTATTGCGTTTGCGTTTCGCCGGAGAACAACTCGTTGGTGAGCGCCAGCCCCCCTAGCACCTGAGCGATCGCTCTGTTCGACTGAATGAAAAAGAGGCCGCCACCGCCGAGAAAGGAGGTTCGCCGATCCAAGTTCAGCTCTGAGTTCTCCTCGACAGAAAGGACCCCCAAGTAGGACCACTTGTGTCCCAGGAATCGCTGGTAGCGCAAGGAGACGTTGTTGCGCGTGACATCGGCGACTCCCTCCTGCCCCTGAAAGTACGCCTCCCCGCTCAACTTGCCGGCCCACTTCTCCACCCGGTAGTTCCACTCGGTCTTCAGGCTCAGCTGCTTCAGCTCGTTCGCCTTCTTGAAGTTGAAGCCGAAATCGACCCGGCCTTTCAGGCGTTGCCAGAAGCTGGTTTCGATCGGGAAGATGCGGACGACATCAATCAGTGCGAGAGTGTCGGCTACGTCGTCCAAGCCGACCACGATAACGCCGTCATCCGCCGGAGGAAGGAGGATGCCGAAGTAGCGGTCGCCGTTCTTGAGCTCCACCTCGTGAAACTGCGTGCTGATCAAGCGGCGGACGTTGACCCATTCGATCTCGACCGTTCCCATGTCGTCGGTGGAGTAGGACAGTTTCCCGCGATAGAGCTGCTTGACTTCCCCGGTGACGTCGTCGCCGTTACGCATGAGCACGTGGTCGGTCTTCTGCGCCGCGACCGGCCCGGCGGTCATTAGCAGAGTGACGAGCGAAAGCACGACCCGGACGCCGGCTACACGCCGACGCCGCGCCTTCGCACGTGCGATATCGAGAAACGGGACTCTCACTGCGCTCGGGAGCACTCGTTCGGTTTGTTCTCTTCTCTCTGGCTTGCCCAGAGGCTGCAGACCTCGCTAGGCCGCGCTGAACATTGCACGAACTCCCGGTGGTGGCAACCGATTACCCTTCGCCTGCGGACAGCCGGTCTTCAACCTGGCTGTAGGCGATGTAATACTTGAAGATGTTGGCCACATATCGGACCGTTTCGCGGCCGATACGTCGAGCGGCGATCAACTCTACGTTCTGGAACCAGACGTTCGGGTCCAGCCCTTCTGACTGCGATTCCCGCCGCAGCTGCGCGACCCGAGCCGGACCGGCGTTGTACGCCGCCAGTGAGAGCAGATGCTGGTTCAGGCTGTCGATGGCTTCATCGGCGAAGTACCTGTCCCGAATGAACGCGAGGTACTTCGCCCCCGCGTGGATGTTGTTCTCCAACTCGTCGATGTTCGGGATACCGACATTGGGATCGGCCGCCGTGCTTGGCAGTAGTTGCATCACGCCGATCGCGCCTGCGGGGCTGCGCACGCTCTGGTCGAGACGCGACTCCTGGTAGCCTTGCGCCGCCAGCAGCAGCCAGTCGAACCCGAAGCGCTCGCTGTACTTCCGGAAGTGGCCCGCCATTTCTCCGAGCCTTGCCGTCCCGGCATCGGACCGGGCGGCCTCGACCCATTTCGTGTTACGCAGGTATCTCTTGAGCATGATGTTCCCCAACAGAGTGCCTTGCCGGTGCTTAATCACGAACTCGTCGACGACGGCCTTGAGCTCCGGTGTTTCCTTGCGCAAGGCCCAGGCGATCGTGTCACCGCTGCTGACCGCGAGGTCCGGGTGGAGTTTGATGTTGGGGTAGATCTGAGCCCAGAACTCGGCTTTGTGGCTGTCGACCACGGTCAGCGGAATCAAGCCGGCGTTCACCATCTCGAGTAGGTCCTCATCTTCCAGGAAGTCACTCACGACGTTGATCTCGACTTCCGGCTTGCCAGCTCGCCTCAACGACTCGTTCAGGCGCACGAGGCTCTCGTAATAGCTGCTCGATCTGCGGGTGTGCACCTCACGACCCGCCAGGTCGTCGATGCTCGAGAGCGGCGTCGCCGACGGGCCCGTAACCACGATCTGACGGACGCCCGTCATCAGCGGATCGGAGAAATCGACGATTTCTCGCCGTGCGGCGGTAACGGTCAGGTTAGCGACGGCAAGGTCGCCGCGCCCTTGCGCCAGTGCCGGGAGCAGCTCGTCCCGCCGTACCGGAACTACGACCACCTCGACTCTAAGGTGGCGGGTACCGAGCTTCTGGTTGATCGACTTCTCGAACTCGGTCAGCGCCTCGTAGGCGATGCCGCGCGGCTGACCTCCATCCAGGAAGAACTGGGTCTTGTTGTAAACCACCAGGGCGCGGATGCGGCGGCGCTCCACCATCTCCTCGTAATCACCGGTCCACACCGGGACCCGGGGGAGAATCTCTGGCGGTACGGTCGGGGCCTTGGGGGCCGTATCCTGACCCGCATCGCTGTTCGCCGCTTCCGGCCGGACCTCGGGCTGTGCACGCTCGGCCGGCTCGCTGTCGGCGGGCGAGCAATTGAGGACCAGCGAGGCGGTCATCAGCCACGTCAATCGGCGCCATCCGGCTTGGCGTCGGATGTAGCTGGAGGCACTCAGCGGTTGCTGAAGTATCTTAGCGATTCGACACTTTTTCATCTGACCACCCGCAGGTTGCCGTCGCTGAGCGGACCGATCGGCGACTTGGTTTTGCGTCCGTCTTCACATCTCGTGTGGGTGGAGATCATGCACAGGATGCATTCGAGACACAACCTCTGGCAGAAGTGGGCCGTCCACCGAGGGAGAGGCGGTCGCCACGGGGCTGCGAGGGTCGAGTTTGCAGAGCCCTTAGTCCTCCCGACGACCTAGAAATGCAGGTACGACATCACTTTTACCGAGTACTCGGTGTCACGGTTTCCGCCCGGCATGTAGACGTCGACGTTCAGCGCCATTTTGTTGCGACCGGTGAAATAGACAACGAATCCGGGCGTCAGCAGTAGCCCCTCGTTATCGTTGGCGTCCGTATCGGGATCGGCGTAGCTGACGCGGCCCACCGGCTCCCAAGCCTCGACGATGCGGCTGTTGGCCACCGCGACTTTGTAGGTCAAGATCCCCTGGGCCGTCCAGAATTTGGCGGACTTACCGGCACTGTCGAGGACCCTCCAGTTATCACCCGCCGTGACGCCGGCCTGGACGTGAAGTCCCGAGGTGTAGCTGCCCCAGTCGACGTC
>JBDHAI010000156.1:0-6314 GCA_039588155.1 Gemmatimonadota bacterium
AGTTCGACCACACCCTGTTTGAGCGCCGCCCAAAGGCGCAACGTCTTCATCCCACCACCGGTCGAGCCGGCCATGCCGCCGACGAACATCAAGAAAAAGAGCACGACCTGCGTAATAGCGGGCCAGGTCACGTAGTCGGCGGTAGCGAATCCGGTGGTGGTACCGATGGAAACGACCTGGAAGGTGGAGGCCCGAAAGGCAGCCTCGAGCGAGTCGTAAGTTCCGGCGACGATGTGGGCCGCGAGCACGATCACTACCGCTGTCGCCAACAAGATCGTGTAAAAGCGCCACTCCTCGTCGGCGAAAAGCGAGCGGGGCTTGCCTCTTATGGCGCGATAGTGCAGCGCGAAGTTCACGCCGGCCAGATACATGAACAAGACGGTCACGTATTGGATGTACGGGGATGTGAATGCCCCGATGGAGGCGGTCCGCGTCGAGAACCCACCCGTCGGCATCGTACCGAAGGCGTGCGTCACGGCGTCGAACAGGCTCATGCCGCCCAACAAATAGAGGACGGCCTGAACGGCGGTCAGACCGACATACACGCGCCAGAGGATGGAGGCCGTGTGCCGGATGCGCGGCTGCAGACGTTCGGGTGTGGGGCCCGGCACTTCGGCGCGGAACAACTGCATACCGCCGACGCCCAGAAACGGCAGCACGGCGACCACGAGGACGATGATCCCCATTCCGCCCAGCCACTGGCTCATGTCCCGCCAGAAGAGGATGCCGCGCGGCAGCGATTCGGGGTCGGGAAAGATCGATGCGCCGGTCGTGGTGAAGCCGGAGATCGACTCGAAGAAGGCGTCCAGCGGTGAGGCCACGTCGGCCAGCCAGTAGGGCAGGGCGCCGAAGACCGCCGCGCCCAGCCAGGCTAGGCTGACGATCAAGTAGCTCTCACGGATCGTCAGGTCCTTGGGTCGTCGGGTCAGGCGATTCGCCGCCAGGCCGAGAATGACGGAGATGGCGGCGGAAATGAAGAGCGGTATCGCGTCCGCTCCGCGGTTCAAGAGCGCGACGATGCCCGAGAGCGCCATAGCGGCTCCGACGGCTGCGACGATGAGGCCGACGATATGAAGGGCGGTGCGAGCGCTCACAGTAGTCGGTTACTGGAAGAGTTTCTCGACGGCTTTGACCGCGTCGGGTAGCGCGAACACGGTCACTTTGTCTCCGTGCGTCAGCATGGCCTGTCCGGATGGAACGATGACCTCGTCGCCCCTGGTGATGGCTCCCACCAGGCTATGATCGGGAAAGTCGATTTCGACCAGCGTCTTGCCCGCCAGGCGCGAGCCGGGCCGCACGCTGAATTCGATGACCTCAGCGTCGATGCCGCGTAGGGCGGCCACGCCGACGACTATGCCGCGGCGTACGTATCTGAGGATGCTGTTCACGGCGGAGAGGCGCGGCGAGACGGCGGCGTCGATTCCGACTTTGCTGACCAGGGAGATGTAGTCGAGTCTGTTGATGAGGGCCACGACCTTCGGAACACCGTGGCTCTTTGCGAGGAGACTGGCCAGCATGTTCGTGTCGTCGCTGCCGGTGAAGACGACGAAGCCGTCTATCTCCTCAACTCCCTCCATCTCCAGCAACTCCATGTCGGTCGCGTTGCCGTTGAGGATCAGCGTTTTCTTGAGTTGCTCGGCCAGCTCAACGCAGCGAGCGCGGTCGGATTCGATGATCGTGCAATCGATATCGTGATGCTCGAGGATCTCGGCCAGGTAGACGGCGGTTCGACCACCGCCACCGATCATCACACGGCGCAGCCTGAACTCGCCGTAGCCGGCGAGTTCCATGACCAACGGCATCTGTTGCGACTCGCCGATGATGTATGCCAGGTCGTCGGCCTCGAAGCGGTCATCACCCCCGGGGACGATCGTTTCGCCGTTTCGCGAGATGGCGGCGGTCAGGAAGCGGCGGTCCTTGACGTCGGCGGCGACCTCGATGAGTGACCGACCCACGATTGGGGCATTTGACGTTACGCGCAGCCCCATCAGTTGCACGCGGCCTTCCGCGAAATACGCGAGCTCGGTCGCCGCCTCAGACTGCAGTAGCTGGAACGTCTCACGGGCGCACTCGAGGTTGGGGTTGATCATGACATCGACGCCCTGCTGAGCGGTCGTCAAGCGCGAGGCCTCGCCGAAGTAGTCGGGGTTCGATATACGGGCCACTTTTACCGGGACGTTGTACTGCGCCGCCGACATGCAGGCGATGAGATTCACTTCATCGACGTTGCTGACGGCCGCCAGCAGGCTCGCGTCTCGGATCCCCGCCTTCTCGAGCACCGCGAGGCTCGCACCGTTACCGACGATGACCATGATGTCGAGCTGATCCTGAGCCCACGACGCGCGCTGCGCGTCCTGGTCCACCAGCACGATGTCGTGACCCTCCTCCGACAGGCGCGCCGCCAGCTGGTAACCGACGGCACCCGCGCCGATGATCAGTATTCTCATTGAGCCGAGCTTCCCTTGCGCAAGATGACCGGGCGGCGGTGTGGAAAAACGCGCCCGGCGGTCTCAAGTAACTTCAACTTGGCCCTTCCACTGTCAAGCCGAACGGAGCCGACGTCTTGGCGTCGTCCTTCCGGTGCGAGTGGCGCGCGGCCCGTACTCGACATGCCGGTTTGGGGGGCGTGGCCTCTGGCCGGTATTAGGAGCTCGGCCTATCTTGCCGGTGGGAGGGCCCGTAGCTCAGTTGGTCAGAGCAGCCGACTCATAATCGGTAGGTCGCAGGTTCGAGTCCTGCCGGGCCCACTCGCTAACCGGAGGTCGAATCGATAATGCCGCTTGCGGCGCGCCGCTTCGTTTACAGCCTGCTGACCGTGCTGGGCTTCGTGATGATGATTCCGCTTACCGTGAGTATGCGGCAAGTGCAGTCGACGTTCGCGGCGGTAGATCCGACGGACTTGGAAGCCTGGCTCGATCCCGCCCTCATGCCGGTGACAAGCGAGAGCGCCCTTCTCTTCTTGGCTGGCCTGATAGTGGCGAGCAGCTTTCTCTATCTCGCCCTGTCCACGGGGTACGCCAAGGCCTGGCGGCGGCGGGAGAACGGCGCTTCCCGCTGCGGCCGATGTGGTGGCGATGCGCGCTTCGGACTCAGACGCTGCCCGGCCTGCGACCAGCAACTCACCGCGTAGTTTCGAGCTTCGCTTCAAAGCCCCAGCAGCATTGACAAGCAAGGCAGGCGAGTCCACGTTTCCCGGTCTGGATTCACGTACAGTCGTGCAGTGGTATCGATCTCAGTGGCGACGTGCGCGCGGCATGGCGCAGGGCGCTGATTCAGCGGGAAGGATCGCAGAGACAGGATGTTCTCAGGGATACGTGGACGGTTGCTCACCATCGGTGCGGTGTGCCTGATGTGCCTATGGGCGCTGCTGACTCCGATGGCGAAGGGGGAACGGCCTCTCAACCTCGGGCTCGACCTCGAGGGCGGCACGCACCTGGTACTGCAGGTGGAGGATCCGGAAGGGGCGATGAGCACGGACGCGCGCTCGGACGCCGCCGACCGCGCACGCGAGATCATCGGCAACCGCGTCGACCAGTTCGGCGTTCGGGAGCCGACGATCCAGCGGGTGGGAATCGATCGGGTCATCGTCGAGCTGGCGGGAATCCAGGATGTCGGACGCGCCAAGGCGATCATCGAGCAGACGGCGTTTCTCGAGTTCAAGATCGTCACGGACGGCGGGACGTTGATCGAGCGGCTGCCGTTGCTCGACAGCGCGGTCGTGACCGCCTTGGGGGCTGAAGCGCTTCCCGCGGCCGCTCGGGTCGATGTCACACCTGGGCTGGAGGAGCTCTTTCAGCAGCGTGACAGCAGCGAGGAGGGCGAGCCGCCGCAAACGCCGGAGGCGGAGTTGCGGCCGCTGACCGCCTTACTACTCGACTCGGGCGAGCCCGGCGTTTTCCTGGTCGAAGGGCCGCAGCTGGAAATATTGGAGGGTTACCTCGAGCTTCCCGCCGTACGAGCGCGCATCCCCGATGAGATCAACATGCTGTGGGGCACCGAGACACGCGGCGTGGCCGGGAAGCTCTACCATCCGCTGTACGTCGTGGACTCGGAGCCGCTCATCACCGGCGAGTACCTGGTGGACGCCTCGGCCATCCGCGACCCGCAGACCGGTCAACCCATCGTGCCGTTCCAGCTCACACGCCAGGGCGGCCGGATGTTCGAACGTGGCACGTCCCGTCACGTCGGCGATCGCATGGCCATCATACTCGACGGCAGGGTTCAGGGCGCGCCGCCGGTGATCCGGGACGTCCTGCGCGAGCGGGCGCAAATCGAGCTGGGCAGCGGCTCGAGCCTCGAGGAAGCTCAGGACATCGCGCTCGTACTGAGGGCCGGTGCGCTTCCAGCGCCGATGGAGATCATCGAAGAGCGGACGGTGGGTCCATCGTTGGGTCAGGACTCCATCGATCAGGGTCGAACGGCGTTGATCATCGGGATCGCGCTGGTCGTGGTGGTGATGATCGCCTACTACCGGATGGCGGGATTCTTGGCCGTGCTCGGCTTGCTGATCTACGTGCTCATCATCCTGGGTGGGCTGGCCGGCCTGCAGGCGACGCTCACGCTTCCGGGCATCGCGGGTCTGATTCTGTCGATCGGCATGGCCGTAGACGCGAACGTCCTGATATTCGAGCGTATTCGCGAAGAGGCCGGGTCGGGCAAGACACCGAGGACGGCCACTGACAGTGGGTTCCAGAACGCCTTATCCGCCATCATCGACTCTAACCTGACGACGTTGATTACGGCGCTGATTCTCTATCAGTTCGGTACGGGACCGGTGAAGGGCTTCGCGGTGACGTTGTCGATCGGTATCGTCGCGTCGTTCTTCAGTGCGGTGTTCGTGGTAAGAACGTTCATGCTTATCTGGCTCGAGCGGCGGTCGCCCAGCGCCGAGCTCAGCATATAGGACGTAGGTAAACAGCATGCGGCTATTCGCCAACGCCGACTTCAAGTTCCTCGAGGTGCGCAAGACCGCGTACATGGTCTCGGGCGCCTTGCTCCTCATCGGCCTGTTTTCGGTTCTGATTCACAAGGGTCTCAACTACGGCGTCGACTTCACCGGTGGAACCCTCGTGCAGGTCCGCTTCAACACGGACGTATCGGCGTCCGACTTGCGGGGCGCTCTCGGCGAGGCTGGGTTCGATAACCTTCAGGTTCAGAATTTCGGTGCCGAGAACGAGTTCCTGATCCGCATGGCCGAGTTCCTCGAAGGCGGTGATCGAGAGATGGAGAACCGCGTGGATGACACACTCGGGGAGAGTTTCGGCGCGGATTCCTATGAGGTAATGCGCCGGGAAGCGGTGGGGCCGAAGGTCGGCAGTGAGCTGAGGCAGCGTGCGCTCGCCGCGGTACTCATCGCGTTTCTGCTGACGCTAATCTACATCGGTTTTCGCTTCGAGTGGCGGTTCGGGCTGGCGGCGATCATTGCGACATTTCACGACGTTATCGTGGTGTTCGGAGCCATCTCACTCTTCAATATCGAGATCTCCCTGCCGACTGTCGCTGCGATCTTGACGATCATCGGTTATTCGCTGAACGACACCATCGTCATTTTCGATCGAATACGTGAGAACCTCAAGAAGCTGAGGCGCCTGCCGTACATCGAGATCCTCGACAAATCCATCAACGAGACGCTGCCGCGCACCGTGATGACGAGCGGCACGACCCTCGCCGTACTCCTCGCGCTCGCGATATTCGGCGGCGCCGTGATACGTGAGTTCACTCTCGTGCTGATCCTCGGTGTCATCGTCGGGACGTACTCCTCGATCTTCGTCGCATCGCCCGTATTGCTCGAAGTAGAGCAGCGTTCCGGCGGCGTTCGTAGTAAGACCGACCGGCGAAAGGTGGGAGCGAGCCCGGGCCACGTGTGAGACTCTTCGATTCGCACGCGCATCTGACCGACGAAAGCCTTACAGCGGAATTCGACGCCGTCATGGCCCGGGCGGCCATCGACGGCGTCGAGTCTGTAGTCTCCATCGCCAGCGATCTCGATGACGCCGGCGCCGCGATCGAGCTGGCTCGCGCGGCGACGCGGCCGCGCCTGCGGGCCACGGCGGGGATCCATCCCCACGTGGCCGATGTCTGCACGGTCGCCGCGCTGACGCGGCTCGAAGGGCTAGCGAGCTCGGAGGAAGTCGTGGCGATTGGTGAAACGGGTCTCGACTTCCACTACGACAACGCGCCGCGAGAGGTGCAGCTGGAAGCCTTCCGCTCGCAAATCGAATTAGCGGAGCGACTGGGGCTTCCGGTTGTCGTGCACTCTCGCGAGGCGGATGCCGAGACGGCCGCCACCGTTCGCGAGTATGCGGGCCGGGTAG
>JBDHAI010000156.1:6327-10539 GCA_039588155.1 Gemmatimonadota bacterium
CAGCGGCGGTCGGCAACTTCTGGATGCGGGCCTGGCGTCAGACTGGTACGTTTCGTTCTCTGGCATCGTGACCTTCAAGAAGTTCGCGGATATCGAGCTCGTGCGTGCCGTGCCCGCGGACCGCCTGTTGGTGGAGACCGATAGCCCCTACTTGGCGCCGGTCCCGAAACGGGGTCGCCGCAACGAGCCCGCCTTCGTGCGCTACGTGATCGAACGGGTCGCCGAGATGCGGGACGAGAGCCTGGATGGCGTGGCGGAAGCGACCTATCTGAACGCCTGCAGGTTCTACGGCCTGGACCCTTGAGAAGCGCCAATTCTCGGTTGCCCATGAGATCTGCTGCCTTGCTTGATGGCAGCTCGTACCCCGAATAGCTTCGTTGTATGCAGCGACGAATACACATTCTACCCGACCACGTCGCGAACCAGATAGCGGCCGGCGAGGTGGTCGAGCGGCCCGCATCCGCGGTCAAAGAGTTGGTCGAGAACGCGGTCGATGCGCACGCTAGCCGGATCGAGATCGAGATCCGGGGCGGCGGCAAGACCGAGCTACGCGTCGCGGATGACGGGCACGGGATGGGCCGGGACGACGCGCTCCTGGCCATCGACCGGCACGCGACGTCAAAGATCGGCGACGAGAAGGATCTGCGAGCGATTTCAACGCTGGGGTTCCGCGGGGAGGCGCTCCCGTCGATTGCTGCCGTCTCGCGCTTCGAGCTGGAGACAGCACCGGCCGGGGAAAACGTGGGCACGCGCATCAAGATCAACGGCGGTCGCGTGGTCGCCGTTGACGAGATCGCCCGGCAGCCGGGGACGACGGTAACGGTACGCTCGCTCTTCTTCAATTTGCCGGCACGAGCGAAGTTCCTGCGCTCCGCGGCGGCGGAGACGCGAGCGGCCTCCGAGGCGGTGATCGCCCTCGCGCTGGCCCACATGGGCATCGCCTTTCGCTTTCGCTCCAACGATCGCGAGCTGCTCGACTTGCAGAGGACGGGTAGCCTGGCGGGCCGTATCGCGGGCATCTGGGGAGATGAGCTGGCGACTCAACTGCTCCCGCTGGACTACGATTCGGGCGGCGTGCGCGTGGCGGGGCTGATCCAGCGGCCCGCCGACACGCGGCCGGGCTCGCGAAGGGTCTATCTCTTTGTGAACGGCCGGCCGTTCGTCGATCGTTTCGTGGTCAGAGCCGCGGCCGACGGCTACCGGACGACCATTCCGCCCGGCCATCGTCCCGCGCTGTTCCTCTATATCGAGCTGCCGCCGGAGTTGGTGGATGTCAACGTGCACCCGGCCAAAGCCGAGGTTCGCTTTCGCGATAAGATGAAGGTCGAGGCGACGGTGACCGAGGCGGTGCGGGCCGCACTCGAAGGGCTCGAGAGCGCGCCGAGCCTGGGTCGAGCCGCCGCGCTCGGGCAACTCGACCAGATTACGGGCGGCGCTTCGCAAGGGCCGCATCGTCCCTCGGCTCGTGCGGCCGCCGTCTCCCAGATGGCGTTGTTCGTGCCGGCGGGAGTGGAAGCGGATGAGTCGGCGGAGCAGGAGGTTTCGGCGGCCAGCTGGCGGACCGCTCGCACGGGAGCCATGTGGCAGGTCCACAACTCCTACATCCTGGCAGAGACGCGAAGCGGCCTGATAATCGTCGACCAGCATTCGGCGCACGAGCGCGTGTTGTTCGAAGCGATCATGCGCGATTTCGATCAGGGGCAAGCGTCGTCCCAACGCCTGCTGTTCCCGATCACCCTGCGCCTTTCGCCGACCGAGGGCCAGGCGGTCGAAGAGATGAGCCGGATTCTGCAGCAGGTGGGGTTCGAGCTGGAGAGCTTTGGCAGCCACACGGTGATCATCCAGGCGGTGCCGAATCCGCATAGACATTTTGATGCGGAGCGCTGCTTCCGCGATATGGTCTCCGAGCTGGCAAACGGATCGCCGCTCGTAGACTCGGCTCGCAATCAGCACGAGCGGGTAGCGAAATCGTTCGCCTGCAAGGCTGCGATCAAAGCCGGCCAGCCGCTAACCGACGAGGAGATGGCCGAGTTGTTCGACCGACTCTTCGCGTCTCAACTGCCCAGCCACGATGTCCACGGGCGACCCACGATCCTTCGATTGTCGTTGGAGGAGCTGGCGCGCCGCTTTGGCCGGAGTTGAGAGCATTCACCCAGCTCAGATGAACGAGTCACGATCTACGCCCGCGGCTATTGTGATTACGGGCGCCACGGGCACGGGTAAGAGTGAACTGGCCGTGCGGGTCGCCGAGATCGTGGACGGCGAGCTCATCTCCGCAGATTCGCGACAGGTGTACCGGGAAATGGACGTGGGGACGGCCAAACCGGCGGTCGCGCTCCGCGAGCGCGTCAGGCATCACGGGCTCGACGTGCTGGATCCGGGCGAGAGCTACAGCGCCGGGGCTTTTGCGACAGACAGCTGGCGGTCCATCGAGGGAATCCTGCATCGCGGGCGCGTGCCCATCGTCGTGGGCGGGACGGGTCTTTACATTCGCGCCTTGCTGTCTCCGTTGAGCCCGGAGCCTGTGGCAGATGCGGAGCAGAAAGAGCGTCTGCGTCGTTATCTGGAGCGCCTCTCAACGGATGAGTTGAAGCGGTGGCTGGCGAAGCTCGACCCCAGGCGGGCGAGTCAGTTGCGGAACGAGGGGGGGCGACAGCGGCTGTGCCGATCGCTGGAAGTGACCTTGGGTTCCGGCTGCCCACATTCGTTCTGGCTCGAACGCACGCCCGACACTCCGCCGCTAACGGCGGCCGTGTTCTGCCTGCAGCTTCCGCGTGAGGAGCTGTACCGACGAATCGACGCTCGATTCGATGGAATGATGGAGGCGGGGCTGCTGGCCGAGGTCCGCCGGCTCTCGGAGCGCTATCCGGTGGACGCGCCCGGTTTGAGCTCCGTGGGTTATGCGGAGCTGGCCGGCCACGTCGCCGGAAACAGCACACTCGAGCAGGCGGTCGAGGAGGCGAAACGCAACACGCGCCACTTCGCCCGGCGCCAGTTGACGTGGTTCCGACACCAGCTCCCGCGCGAGACGACCTGGCTGGACGCGACGCGTCCGGTTGGGGAGTTGGCGGACGAGATCGCGGGAGTCTGGCGGTCTTTCAGCATCGACACTGGCTCCGGGGCACGCCCACAAGTAGCTTCCTGACGACCGATATGAGAATTGGAATCATCTGTTACCCGACTTACGGCGGCAGCGGTGCCGTAGCGACCGAGCTCGGAGTGCGTCTGGCGCAGCGCGGGCACGAGGTTCACTTCGTGTCGTATGCGCATCCGTTTCGACTGCCACGCTTCATGCGGAACACGTATTTCCACGAGATCGAGGTCTCCCGCTACCCGTTGTTCGAGTATCCCCCGTACTCGTTGGCGGCCACCGTCGCGATGCACGAGGTCGCCGTTCAAAGGCATCTCGACCTCTTTCACGCGCACTACGCCGTGCCCCACGCGACTTCCGCTTGGCTCGCCAAGGAGATGTTGGAGCAGCCCGACGAGCTGAAGGTTGTGACCACGCTGCACGGGACGGACATCACGCTTGTCGGACAAGATCCTTCCTACCGCTCGATAGTGAAGTTCTCGATAGAGCGGTCGGATGGATTGACTGCGGTATCGGAGTTCCTCAAGCGAGAAACGATCGCCACCTTTGGCTGCAGTGGATGCGAGGTGAGGGTCATCCCCAATTTCGTCGACACCGAGATCTACAAGAAGCGGCTCGACAGCTATCACAGGAACGCGCTGGCCGAGAAGGATGAGAAGATCATCATGCACATCTCCAACTTCCGACCTGTCAAGCGCGTTCAGGACGTTGTCCGGGTTTCCGCCCGGGTCATGGAGAAAGTGCCGGCTCGGCTGATCTTCGTCGGGGACGGGCCGGACCGTCCGATGGCGGAGGAGCGTGCCCGCAACCTGGGCATCGGCGACCGGGTGGTCTTTCTGGGCAAGCAAGAGCAAGTCGCGGAGCTATTAGGCTCGGCCGATCTGTTCCTGCTGCCGAGCGAGTCGGAGTCGTTCGGTCTGTCGGCGCTCGAGGCCATGGCGAGCGAGGTGCCGGTCGTCGGCACGCGCTGTGGTGGGCTCGAAGAGCTGGTAGACGACGGCGAGACCGGGCGCCTCCTCCCCGTGGGCGCGGTGGACGCGATGGCCAATGCGGCGGTGGAAATCCTCTCCGATCCCGAGCGGCAGCTCGAGATGGGGCGTAACGGCCGTGCCGTGGCGACG
>JBDHAI010000157.1:0-6285 GCA_039588155.1 Gemmatimonadota bacterium
AGATCCCTTCCCTTGACATCCATCTCGCGTTCGTCGCCGACGGCAGCGGCCGAGCCGATCTTGATCTTGATTGCTTCCGCTGTCGGTTCGCCGACCAGGAGGTTGTAGTTCTTCCTCAAGAAGCTGACGATCGACACGTCGATCTCATCACCGCCCACACGAATGGACGAATCGGAGACGATCCCGCCCAGCGCGATCACGGCGATCTCCGTGGTGCCGCCGCCGATATCGATGACCATATTCCCGGTCGGTGTCTCGACAGGCAAGCCGACGCCGATGGCCGCTGCCATAGGCTCGGCCACCATGTAGACTTCTTTGGCACCGGCGGCTTGGGCTCCGGCCCTCACCGCCCGACGCTCGAGCTCCGTGATGCCCGATGGCACTCCGATCACCACCCGCGGCTTCAACCTGAACACGCGCTTCGCCGTCACCATCTTTAGGAAATGCCGGAGCATCAGCTCGGAGATATCGACGTCCGCGATCACGCCGTCCTTGAGCGGCCGAATGGCCTCGATGCCCCCGGGCGTCCGGCCGAGCATGTTCTTCGCCTCGATGCCGACTCCCACCAGCTTGCCATTCGACTTCTCGATCGCCACCACGGACGGCTCGTTGAGGACGATCCCCTCGCCTTTGACGTAGATCAGCGTGTTCGCCGTTCCCAAATCGACGGCAATATCGTTGACCGGGAGCAGCCTACCGGAATTGAGCCAGCTGAAGGCCATAAAGATTAGCCTAACTCCTTTGAGCGTTTTGGCGGGGGGGAACCGCCCTCCAAACCACCTCACCTCTGCCCGGGCGGACAGAACCTCCAGCATGGAAAGTAGACAGAGGAGGTGGGGCGGGTCAATCCGTCCCACCCGAGCGACATCATTCGCTCAGAACCGGGCGGTGGGTTCAGGCGCCCGCGCCGGCCCCGAGAACCTCATCGATCGGCCAGTAATCCAGCCCGAAGGCCTGGGCCACGCCCAGACAGGTGATTTTCTTGTCCACCATGTTCACACCCAGCGCCAAGGGCGGATCCTCTCGGCAGGCCTTCTCCCAGCCGTGGTTGGCCAGCTTGAGAGCGTAAGGGAACGTCGCGTTCGTAAGCGCCAGCGTCGACGTTCGCGGCACGCCACCGGGCATGTTCGCGACGCAGTAGTGAATGACTCCTTCCACCACGTATGTGGGGTTCTCGTGCGTCGTCGGCTTTGTCGTCTCGATGCAGCCACCCTGGTCGACGGCAACGTCGGCGATGACCGCACCCGGTTTCATCAGCTTTAAGTCATCCCGGAGAACGAGGTAAGGTGCCTTGGCGCCCGGCAGCAGAACGGCCCCGACCAGTAGGTCGGCCCGCGCGATGGCTTCCAGGATGTTGGTACGATTGGAGTAGACGAGAGAGACGTTGGCCGGCATGACGTCTTCGAGGTAGCGCAACCGTTCGAGGTCGAGATCCAGGATAACCACTCGCGCACCCAGACCCGCTGCCATCTTTGCGGCGTGCGTCCCGACTACACCGCCACCCAGCACCACGACCTCCGCCGACGGAACTCCGGGCACTCCGCCCAGCAGGATCCCGCGACCGCCGAAGTTCTTCTCCAAGTACTTCGCGCCTTCCTGGATGGCCATCCGCCCGGCCACCTCGCTCATCGGCGTCAGCAAGGGCAGCTCGCCGGTCGGGAGCTGCACGGTCTCGTAGGCGATGGAGACGGCTCCGCTGTCACGCAAGGCGAGTGTGAGCTCCTTGGAAGCGGCGAAATGGAAATAGGTGAAGATCACGTGGCCGGGCTTGATGCGAGGATACTCCGCTGCGATCGGCTCTTTGACCTTGACGATCATCTCAGAGCCTGCCCACACGGCGTCGGCGGAATCGACGATGGACGCACCAACATCAGCGTATGCCGAGTCGTCAAAACCGCTTCCCAAGCCCGCACCCTTCTCGATCAGGACCTGGTGGCCATCATTGACCAGGTCCGCCGCACCGGCCGGAACCATCGCGATTCGATTCTCGCCCGGTTTGATTTCCTTCGGCACCCCAACGATCATTTCCTTAGCCTCTTTGCTGATGACCGACTGCTATGATTGCACGATATTTGACCCGCAACGCCGGTTACGAATGGCCCTGCCCGTTAGGGCCCAAGCGAACGACGGTCTGCTTCTCAGGAGCATAATATTCCTGGCAAAGCTCGGAAACCTCATCTTCCGTGACGGCATCGATCCGCGCGCAAATCTCATCCAACGTCAAATACGGCTCTTCATACAACGCGACCCCGCCCAGCCGTTGCAGTCGAGCCGATGTCGACTCCAAGGACAACAGTACTTGCCCCTTGGTCTGATTCTTCACCGCCCTCAGCTCCTCGCTGCTCAGGCCCGACTCCGCCACCCGGCCCAGCTCCACCCGGACTTCCTCAACGGCTTGATCAGCAGTCTCGGGCCGCGTGGCGATATACACACCGGCCAGCCCGCCCAGCTCGTAGAACGATTGATATGAATAGATCGTGTAGGCCAGGCCGAGCTCTTCACGCACCCGCTGGAAGAGCCGGCTGCTCATGCCGCCACCCAGCGCCGTCGAGATCAAGATCGACGCATACCGGCGCTTGTCGCTCCGTGGGAACGTATGCGCGCCCATGCAGATATGCACCTGGGCACTGTCCCGCTCGTGCCGCTCCTCCCGTGGCCCGACAACGCCGGGCTGGTGCAAATTCGGCGCCACACCGTCGCGTTGTCCAGGGAAATGCTGGGTCACGAGATCGAGAAGCTGGTCGTGCTTGAGGTTCCCGGCGGCCGCGACGACGCACACGTTGGGTCGGTAGGCGCGGTTCCAGAGGTCGCGCAGATCCGCGGGGGTGATTGCCTGCACCGTGTCAGCGGTGCCGAGCACCGGATTGCCGTAGGGGTGATCGCCCCAGAGCGATCGCGCGTGCAGATCGAAGACGCGCTCTTCCGGCGTGTCTTCCACGCTGGCGATCTCCTCCATGATCACCTTGCGCTCGACTTCGAGATCCGCCGCCCTCAGCAGTGGGCCGAACACCAGGTCGGTGAGGACGTCCACCGCAATCGGCAGCTGCTCATCCAGCACCCGGGCGTGACAGGCCGTGTGCTCTCGCGAAGTGTAGGCATCGAGCGCGCCACCGATACCCTCGATCTCCAGGGCGATTTGCAGGGCGGAGCGCCGCCCTGTCCCTTTGAAGATCATGTGTTCCAGCAGGTGGGAAGCGCCCATCCGCTCGGGCGGATCATGGCTGGAGCCCCACCGCACCCAGAGGCCGACGGCGGCGGAGCGGACGGCGGGGACGTTTTCGGACAAGACGATCGGACCGCGATCGAGGTCCGTCCTCCAGACGTGCTCGTCGAGCTGAACGCGGGTGACCGCTCCGGATTCTCCCATCGCTCCGGTCAATCCGTCGAAGATATGGAACGAAAAGGCCTGTCCCGTACGCTACGGGACAGGCCCATGTACAGGCAAGAGCCCGAACTCACGTAGATTTCGCCGGCTCGGCTTCGGCGGCCAGCGCGGCGCGGCGCGAAAGCCGCATGCGACCGCGATCATCGACCGAGATCAACTTGACCCTGACCGTGTCCCCGCGCTTCACTACGTCCTCGGTCTTTTCGACGCGTCCGTCTTGCAGCTCCGAAATGTGGCATAGCGCCTCGACACCGGGCAGAATCTCCACGAATGCCCCAAACGTCGTGGTGTTCTTGACGACGCCCTCGTAAACCCTGCCGATCTCAGGCTCCTGAACGATCGACTCGACAATCTCACGGGCCCGCTCGCCCGCCTCACCGCTGACCGACGAGATCGTGATCAGGCCGCTGTCCTCGATGTTGACTTCGGCGCCCGTCTGCTCTTCGATACCGCGGATCGTCTTCCCCTTCGGACCGATGACTTCGCCGATCTTCTCTGGATTGACCTGCAAGGTGATGATGCGCGGAGCCATCGGCGACAGGCTCGAGCGGGGCTCGGACAACGTAGTGTCCATGATGTCGAGGATCTGCAGGCGTGCGGATCTAGCGCGCTGCATGGCCTCGTGCATGAGCTCCTTGGACAGCCCCTCGATCTTGATGTCCATCTGCACCGAAGTGATGCCGTTCCTTGTGCCGGCGACCTTGAAGTCCATGTCGCCGAGGTGGTCCTCTAGACCCAGTATATCGGTGAGAATGACGACTTTGTCGCCTTCCTTGATCAGACCCATGGCGATCCCGGCACACGCCGAACGCACAGGAACACCCGCCTGCATGAGCGCCAGCGATCCACCGCAGACCGTTGCCATCGACGACGAGCCGTTCGACTCGAGGATGTCACTGACAATACGGATCGTGTAAGGGAACTCCTCATAGGGCGGCAGCAGCGGCTGCAGCGCACGTTCGGCGAGCGCGCCGTGGCCTATTTCGCGCCGTGTCGTCCCCCGGAACTGCCGGACCTCTCCCACCGAGAACGGCGGGAAGTTGTAGTGAAGCATGAACGATTTCGATGTCTCTTGGGAGACATCGATTGTATCGATCCTTTGCTCATCCCGGCTCGTCCCCAGCGTCACGATGGCCAGCGCCTGTGTGCTCCCACGAGTGAACAGCGCCGAACCGTGTGTTCGCGGCAGCAGGCCTACCTCGCAACTGACCGAACGAATGTCTTCGGGTGTCCGGCCGTCTACGCGCTCACTCTTGCCGATGATCTGCCCGCGCAGCGTCTCGTATTCGATCTTGTCGATGACATCGTTGACCTGTTCCTCGTAATTCTCGATCTCCTCGCGGAACGGTTCGGCGACCTCGTCGATGATATCTTTCCGAAGCTCAGACAGCGCGGCGTTGCGCTCTTCTTTGTTCGGCAGGTTGAGCGCTTCGTCGACGCGTTGGCTGGCTAGCTCGTTGACCCGCGTACCCAAACCCTCGTCCAGCGCCGGAGGCGACCAGTCCATCTTCGGCTTCGCGAGCGGACCCACCAGCTCTTTCTGGATGTCGACCAACTCGCGGACCCCCTCGTGCGCGAATTCGAGCGCCGCGACGAACTCCTCTTCCGTGATCTCGAGTGCGCCGCCTTCGACCATCACAATCGAGTCTTCCGACCCGGCCACGATGATGTCGACGTCGGAGAACTCCAGCTGCTGGAACGTCGGGTTCAGCACCCACTCGCCGTCCAAACGGCCGACGCGTACGGCTGCGACGGGATAGGGGAACGGTACGCTCGACAGGTTCAGAGCGGCCGAGGCACCAAGCAGGCCGAGCACATCGGCGTCGTTCTCCTGATCGGCCGACAATATATAAATGACGACCTGCACCTCGTTCTTGAAGCCGTCCGGGAATAACGGTCGAATCGACCGGTCAATCTGGCGGGCCGACAGGATTTCCTTCTCGCCCGGTCGACCTTCCCGCTTGAAGAAGCCACCAGGTATCTTGCCCGCAGCGTAGCT
Source organism: Gemmatimonadota bacterium (assembly GCA_039588155.1). GTDB lineage: Bacteria > Gemmatimonadota > Gemmatimonadetes > Palauibacterales > KS3-K002 > JBDHGH01. Next base: position 5,385 of record JBDHAI010000157.1, read on the forward strand.
CTTCTCACGGTACTCGACCGTCAATGGGAAGAACGGAAGCCGCGAGCGCTTGTTCTCAGCGACGACAGTGGCGAGTATGACGGTTTCACCGAACTGTACGAGGACGGCGCCATCCGCCTGCCGCGCCATGCGACCGGTCTCCATCGTCAATGGCCGACCGGCGAATTTGCGTTCCACTAATGTTGCCATGATTTCGCTTACTTATGCTCCAATTAATATGAATAGCTGTACCTAAAGACCCCCGACACGTGTTGCCGGGGGTCTCGTTATTTACCCTCGCAGGCCAAGGTCTTGGGTTAGCTGTCTGTACGCTTCTGGGTTGACGCGGTTGAGGTAGCGCAACAAACGACGGCGCTTGCCCACCCACTTCAACAGGCCTTGGCGGCTGTGGTGGTCTTTGGGGTTCGCGCGCAGGTGCTCCGTCAGGTCCGCGATTCGCCGGGTCAGCAGAGCGATCTGCACCCCCGTCGATCCCCGGTCCGTGGGATGCAACTGGTATTTCGCTATGAGCGCTTCGTGTTCGTCCTTCGTCTTTACCATTCCGATGCCAATCTCCGGCTAGGCCGCTTTTACAGCTGAACTCCTGGTCTTGGAGGACCGGAAAAGCTATTCCAAACCGCTCCCCCTGTAAAGGCGGCAATCAGCCGAGGCTGAAGTACTCAACAGCCGCCTGCCGGTCTTGCCTCATCTGCTCGACGAGTTCCGCCGCCGACCCGAAGGGCTGGACGTCTCGCAGGCGCTTCATGAACTCCACACGTACCAGCTCGCCGTAGAGGTCCCCGTCGAAGTCGAGCAAGTGGAGCTCGATGGACGGCGGCGATCCCTGGAAGGTGGGGCGTGGCCCCAGATGTAGAAGGCCAGGTCCTTCATGGTTGCGAAGAGATCCACGCACCGCGTAGAT
>JBDHAI010000158.1:0-9577 GCA_039588155.1 Gemmatimonadota bacterium
AAGTGGGCTGACATCGTTGCTCTCGCCCGCGCCACTCAACATATTGGACCCTAAGCGAGATACACGCTACGGCACTCGGATTCTGCCCCAACTCCAGGCGTCGCTTGCCAATCGCGACCGCCCAGCCTCGTGCGAGCCAGATCGAAGGGCATCTCTCGCCCTGACCTGAAGGAGACACGCGATGGCTCGATTCAGCTTGACCGTCAACGGCAAGACGCAAACCGTCGACGTGAGCCCAGACACACCCCTCCTCTGGGTGTTGCGGGACTCGCTGGAGCTCACCGGCACGAAGTTCGGCTGCGGGATCGGCCAGTGCCGCGCCTGCACCGTGCACGTCGACGGCAGTGCCGTGCCCTCCTGCTCGCTCCCCATATCGGCGGCCGCCGATCGGGACGTCACCACCATCGAGGGCCTCGGCAACGGCAAGCTCCACCCGCTGCAGAAAGCGTGGATCGAGGAGAACGTGCCGCAGTGCGGCTACTGCCAGCCCGGCCAGATCATGGGGGCGGCGGCGTTGCTGGCGAAGAGCCCGAAGCCGAGCGATGCCGACATCGACGAAGCGATGTCGCCCTATCTCTGCCGCTGCGGAACCTACCAGCGGATTCGCCGTGCCATCCACCGCGCCGCCGAGGAGGTGTGACATGACTACCGTCAGCCAAGTCAGCCGGCGCGATTTTCTGAAGGTCACCGGTGTCGCCGGATCCGGGCTGCTGCTCGGCTTCAACTTCCCCTTCGGCCGTGACGGTTTCGCGATGACCGTCAGCGGACCCTTCAAGCCCAACGTCTGGCTGCAGATCGATCCCGACGGCACGGCGAAGCTCTGGGTACACCGATCTCCGCTCGGCCAGGGGGTGCGCACCTCGCTTCCGATGATCCTGGCCGACGAGCTCGGGGCCGATTGGTCGAAGATCGAGCGCGTACAGGGCGACGCCAATCCCGACTTCGGCAGTCAGGTGACGGGCGGCAGCACATCGATCCGCACATCGTGGGTGCCGCTCCGCAACGCCGGCGCGACGGGACGCGCGATGCTCATCGCCGCCGCGGCCCAGACCTGGGGTGTCGAGCCCTCCACCTGCCGGGCCTACAACAGCGAGGTCATTCACGAGCCTAGCGACCGCAAGCTCGGGTACGGTGAGCTGGCGGAATTAGCGTCGACGCTGCCGGTCCCGTCCAACCCGCCGCTCAAGGATCCGAAGGACTTCCGCTACATCGGCAAGTCGCTGCCCCGCCTGGACCATCCGGCCCGCGCCAAAGGCGAGGCGGTGTTCGGCCTGGACTTCAAGCTACCCGGCATGCTCTTCGCCTGCGTCGCCCGCTGCCCCGTCTTCGGCGGTAGTGTCCAGAGCTACGATGCCTCTGACGCGATGACCGTGGACGGTGTGCGTGATGTCGTGGAGGTCGAGAGCGGCGTGGCCGTCCTTGCCGAATCGACCTGGGCGGCGATGAAGGGCCGCGAAGCCCTGCAGGTCGAGTTCGATTACGGCCCGGACGCCGACCTCAGCAGCGAGGGCATCGCCAAGCTATTCGATGAGCGCCAGCAGGAAGCGGGTGTCGCGACGCGCGAAGACGGCGATACCGATGCCGCCATCGCAGGCGCCGCCCGTACCTTCGATGCCGTCTACGAGGTGCCCTACCTATCGCACGCGCCCCTCGAACCGATGAACTGTACGGCCCATTGGCGCGACGACGGCGTCGAGCTCTGGGCGCCCAGCCAGGCACCCCAGTGGGGCCGCGGCACGATGGCGCAGGTGCTGGGAATGCCACTGGAGAAGATCACGGTGCACGTCACGTTCGTCGGTGGCGCCTTTGGCCGGCGCCTGATGCCCGACTTCATGATCGAGGCCGCGCGCGTAGCTAAAGCTGCTGGCGTGCCGGTGAAGGTCGTCTGGACCCGCGAAGACGATATGCACCATGACTTCTACCGCCCGGCCAGCCGGCACATCATGAGCGCCGCCATCGACGGCGAGGATACCCTGGTCGCCTGGAAGCACAGAGTCGTGTCACCGTCCATCGTCGGGCCAAACCTCGGCGCCGACGCCAACGCGGCGGCCGGTGAAGCCACCGGCGGTGCTGCCGATTTGCCGTACGCGATTCCCAACATCTACGTCGACCACTGCGCCGCCGACACCGCTGTACCCACCGGCTGGTTCCGCTCGGTCTTCAACACTCAGACGCCCTTCGCCAACGAGTGCTTCCTCGACGAGATCGCGGCGGCCACCGGTAAGGACCCCTACGAGCTTCGCATGGCGATGCTCGCCGACAAGCCGCGCCATGCCGGAGTGCTCGAGCTGGCGGCTAAGAAAGCCGGCTGGGGCGACCCGCTACCGGAGGGCCGTTTTCGAGGGCTCGCCCTCCACTATTCGTTTCAGACGTATGTCGCCGAGGTGGCCGAGGTGTCTGTGGAGGAAGACGGCACGTTACACGTCCACCGAGTCGTCTGCGCGATCGACTGCGGAATCGTGATCAACCCGGACGAAGTGACCGCTCAGATGGAAGGCGGCATCGTGATGGGTCTGACTGCCGCCCTGAAAGGTGAGATCACGCTCGAGAAGGGGCGCGTAGTGCAGAACAACTTCGATGCCTATCCCCTGCTTACGATGAGGGAGATGCCGAAGGTGGAGGTTCATATCGTTCCCAGCACCGAGGCGCCCACCGGAGTGGGCGAGCCGGGCCTGCCGCCCATCGCACCCGCCGTGGCTAACGCGATCTTCGCCGCCACCGGCAAACGCATCAGGCGTCTGCCCATCCGGCCAGACGATCTGAGCGCGACGTAACGCGAAGGGGGCAAACGCCGCCTAGTCCGCCGCCACCTGCACGCGATAGCAGACGACGGCCGAACGCCCGTCGATCTCGCTGATCAGGCCACAGGCCCGGTCTCCGCGTACATCCATGAGCTCGACCGGCTGCGGTAGGTAGAGCGCGCCCAGAAACCGGCCTTCAGCGTCGAACACATCCCGGCGCGTCACCTCGTTCGAGTACACGTCCACCCAAAGGCGGCCCTGGTCGTCCAGCACCAACCCATCGATCGCTGGGACGACCGGGGCGAACGACACCAACTCGAGCGCCTCACGCGGTAACGATCCCGGACCCTGCACCATGCGGTCGAGCACGCTGTCACGGATCTCCGGCGTTACCGCGACGTTCTCGTACTGACGCGCCACGCGCAACAGCAACGACCCGTCCGGCCTGCGCATCTCGATCAGGTAGCGAGCCCCCATGCTCATCGCCACGGCGCCAGACGAGGCGGACAGCCTGGGCTCCGGCGCCAGTCTCGGTTTCACATAGGAAGACCGGCCGTCAGATCTCTCGATGTGGTTCCAGGTCGACGGCATGAACGTGGCGAGCGTGTCGACGATTGTCCCCGTCATATCCAACCTGAGCAGGACCGCGTATCCCGTGTCGCGGGCGCTCTCCAAGAACGGCACCGGCTCGGCCGCCACGTAGATCTGATCCCGACCACCGGATTCGAAGAGCGGCGTCGTACCCGCCAGGCCCTGCAAGTCCACCTCGAAACGGTCTAGGAATATCCCGGCACTGTCGAACTCGGTCACACGATTGAGCCCGGAATCGAGAACGTAGATCCGATCGCCACCTACCTCGAGGAACAACGGCGTCACGAACTGACCCGGGTCCTGACCGGGACCGCCGAACGATCCGAGGTACGCGCCACCTGGGCCGAACCGAAGTACCCGGCGGTGACCCGTGTCGAGTACCAGCACGTTGCCGTTGGGCAGGATGCCCACATCCAGCGCGTAGACCGTGGCTTTGCGATCGTACAATTGGTCGCCCGTCACCAGGAGAGTCTGCGTCAACTTCCACGGAAGCGTATCCCCCAGAACCCCTCGGTCCGTGTTCATCACCGACGGGACACCGCCGATCGTATCGACGACAACCCCACCCTCCCCGGCCTCGCCACCGCAGCCGGCCAGCCAGAGCCCAGCCGACGCCGTCAGCACCGCCGCGATTCTAACGTTCACTCTTCACCCCCCGGGGCTCACGATCACGACTACTTCCGCCTCGTTCCGCTATCAGGCTATTGTCTTGCCCATGAGCGGCCGCGTCAATGCACCCGGCCGACGACGGCCCGCCGGACCTCGAGTAAGGATCGCATCATGACCACAGACGTCCTATCGGAGACTGCGATACTCGCTTTGCTTAGGCAGCTCATCGGCATCCCATCCGTCAACCCGACCCTCGCCCCCGACGAATCGGACGGGGAGGCCGTGCTGGCCGACTTCGCCTGCAAATGGTTCGCCGAGCACGGCGTCCACGCCTGGCTCGAGGAGGCAGCTCCCGGTAGACCCAACGTCGTGGCCGAGGTAGGCGGCGACGGGCCCACGCTCGTCTTCTGTGCTCACATCGATACGGTGAGCGCGGCGGGCATGGAGATTTCGCCCTTCGAGCCGCGACTCGAGGGCCGGCACGTCTACGGCCGTGGCAGCTACGACATGAAGGGCGGTGTCGCTGCCGCCATGGCCGCGGCCGTCGCTCTCAAGGACACCGACCTTCCCGGCCGCATTAGGGTCGCGCTGGTCGTCGACGAGGAGCACTCGAGCATCGGCGCCGACGATTTCGTCGCCCGGCACGAGGCCGACGCCTGCATCATCACCGAGCCCACCGAGGGTCGCCTCATCCTCAGCCACAAAGGCTTCGTCTGGTCCGCACTCACCACAAGAGGCGTGGCCGCCCACGGAAGCCGCTGGGATCTGGGGGTCAGCGCCATCGGAAAGATGGGCCGCATCGTGGCCGAGCTGGAGCGCTTCGACAAGAGCGAACTGCGAAACCGCACCTACCCCCAGCTCGGACCCGCCTCGCTTCACTGCGCGACCATCCAGGGCGGCACCGGCGTCAGCACCTACGCCCACGAGTGCCGCCTCGAGATCGAGCGCCGCACGCTGCCCGGCGAATCTCCGGAGCAGGTCCAACAGGAGTTAGCTGACGCGGTTCACGCCGCCGGCGAAGAGGCTGAGATCGACTGCTACTTCCACCGCACGCCCATGGTCTGCCCCACCGACGCGCCCATCGCCCGTGCGGTGCGTGAGGCCGCCCGAGCCACCGCCGGGGTCACCCCCGAGGAGGCTGGCGTTGCCTACTGGACCGACGCCGCCATCTTCGACGCCGCCGGCATCCCTACACTCAACTACGGCCCCGCTGGCCAGGGCGCCCATGCCGCCGTCGAATGGGTCGATCTCGATTCCGTCATCGCCTGCGCCCGGGTCCTGAGCGAGGCCGCCAGCCGCTTCCTGAACAGCTGAGCCCGGCGCGCTGGCCACGTCTTGACAGCAGGGCCGGGCCGGATCTAACTTGAGGTTTCGGTTTGGCTAAACTGTAGATTAGGTATTACTAAAATATGGGCCCCTTTCTGCTCGCGATCCTCGCACTCACCGCGCTCGCCGCCGCTCTCCTCTGGCCGCGCCGTGGCCTGCTCGCCCGCTGGCGGCACACTCGCCGGCTCGCCCAGCGGATCCTCATCGAAGACGCGCTCAAGCACGTCCACGCCCGTGAGCTCCGCGGTGCGCTGGCGACGGCCGAATCGCTAGCCGGCAAGTTGGAAGTGAGCGTTAGCGAAGCCCTGGAACTCATCGCTGCGATGGAGGAGCGCGGGCTGACCCAGTCCACCGGCCCCGGTTTGCGGCTTACAGCCGACGGTCGGGAAGCGGCGCTCCGCGTGATCCGCGCGCACCGGCTCCTGGAGCGTTACCTGGCGGACGAACTGCGCGTGCCGCTCGAAGAGGTCCACCTGACCGCTGACCGGCAGGAGCACAAGCTGACGGCTGCAGAGATCGACGCGTTGGAGGCCCAGCTCGGTTACCCCCAGCAGGACCCGCACGGCGATCCGATACCGACCGCCGCGGGCGCGCTGGAGCCGCTCCGGGCCACAGCGCTCACCGATTGGCCCATCGGCAGTCCGGCGAAGATCGTCCACCTGGAGGACGAGCCGCCCGAGGTGATGGCGCGGATCGTCGCCGAGGGCTTCGCTCTCGACATGCAGATCGAAGTTCGCCAGGTCAATAAGGACCACCTGGTCATCTGGGACGGCGAAGGCGAGCGCAGCCTGGCGCCCGTGCTGGCGAGTAACGTGTTCGTGACCGAGCTGCCGCATCCCGTTCAGCCGCCGGTCAAGCTCTCCTCACTGGAGCCCGGCCAATCCGCCCGCGTCATCGCACTGCGTTCCGAGGGGTTCAGCCGGCGACGGTTGCTCGACCTCGGCGTCACGCCCGGGACCCTGGTGGAGTGCTCGTTCCCCGGGCCCATGCAGGAACCGATGGCCTACCGGGTGCGGGGGCGCGGAGAATTCGCGATGACCACCAAGCGGCCGAAATCGATACGCCGGCGGGCGTTGCCGGTCATCGAGGCGGAGCCCGCCCGTGCCGGGCTACGTCAGCTCGGCATCGACACCAGTGACTGGGACTATGTCGTCGCGCTGGCCGGCAACCCGAACACCGGAAAGAGCACGGTCTTCAACTCGCTCACGGGCCTGAGGCAACACGTGGGCAACTGGCCCGGAAAGACGGTGGCCAGGGCCGAGGGCGGGTTCGAGTACGAGGGGAAGAAGTACAAGCTCGTCGACCTCCCAGGCACGTATTCGCTGTTGAGCGCGTCCACGGACGAGGAAATCGCCCGCGATTTCATCCTCTTCGGCCGGCCCGACTGCACGATCATCGTGGTGGACGCCACGGTGCTCGAGCGCAATCTCAATCTGGTCCTGCAGATCCTGGAGATCACCGAGAAGGCGGTTCTTTGTCTCAATCTGATGGACGAGGCACAGCGGAAGGGCATCAAAATCAACCACAAGACCTTGGCGCGTGACCTCGGCGTGCCGGTCGTGCCCACCGTCGCGCGGACGGGGCACGGTATGACCGATCTGCTACGCGCCGTCACCGATGTCGCCAGCGGAAAGACTATCAACCGGCCGCACCGCATCGCTGCCAAGGGCGCGGCGGCCCGGTCGGTAGAGCAACTCGTAGAGGGTATCGAAGCTGCCTACCCGGGTCTTCCCAACGCACGCTGGGTTGCGATGCGGCTGCTGGAAGGTGACCCGCGCGTCGAGACCGCCATCAAGAGCGGCGAGCTCGCCGAGCTCGTGGCCGAGCAGCAGTCCCGACCCGCCGCTGCGCCTCATCACTGACGCGCAGTTCCCATGGCGACGTTAACCACCACCCCGGCAGAAGAGATCCTCGAGAGCGCCGAGCAATTGCGCCGGGGTCTCGATGTCTCCTTCCGCGACCAGATCGTCGAGGCGATCTACGATGACGCGAGTGCCATCGCCGGGCGCGCGGTCCGGCAGGGCAAGCCCACCGGCGCGACCTGGGACGACAAGCTCGACCGCGTTCTCACCTCGAAGCTCTGGGGGTTCCCCATCATGCTGCTGGGGTTGGCGGCGGTCTTCTGGATCACGATCGTCGGCGCCAACTACCCCTCTCAGGGTATCGCCTTCGTGCTGTTCAAGGTCGAGGACTTCGCAGCCGGGCTGTTCGACACGATCGGGGTCCCCTGGTGGTTGACGGGATTCATCTGGCACGGCGTATACCGCGCGTTGGCATGGGTAGTCGCGGTGATGCTGCCGCCTATGGCGATCTTCTTCCCCACGTTCACCATCCTGGAGAACCTGGGATATCTGCCGCGGGTCGCCTTCAACATGGACTGGCTGTTCAAGAAGGTCGGCGCCCACGGCAAACAGGCGCTCACCATGAGCATGGGCTTTGGCTGTAACGCCGCCGGCGTCATCGCCTGCCGCGTCATCGATTCGCCGCGCGAGCGGTTGATCGCCATCCTCACCAACAACTTCGTTCCCTGCAACGGTCGCTTCCCGACGCTGATCATGCTGGCCACGATCTTCGTCGCCGCTGCTTTTCCGCCGGCGTTGGCCTCCCTAGCCGCGGCAGGTTCAGTCGTGGCGGTCGTGCTAATCGGCGTCTTCTTCACACTCGTCGTTTCGTGGTTACTGTCGCGCACCGTACTCAAAGGCGAGGCGAGCAGCTTCACGCTGGAGCTGCCGCCGTACCGGCGACCGAACATCGGCCAGATCCTCTATACCTCGATCATCGACCGCACGCTGTTCGTGCTCTGGCGCGCCATCCTGATGGCCGCGCCGGCAGGGGGCGTCGTCTGGTTGCTCAGCAACATCAATGTTGGAGGAGATTCTCTAACCGGATGGGTATCGAACTTCCTGGACCCTCTCGGTCAAGTGATCGGTCTCGACGGTGTGATTCTGCTCGCGTACATCATTGCTATCCCGGCGAACGAGATCGTCGTGCCCACGATCATCATGGCCTACTTGGGCGCCGGGATGATGCTGGAGCTCGACAGCCTCACCGAGCTCCAGGCACTGCTCGTCGGCCAGCAGGGCTGGACCCTGTTGACCGCTGTCTGTCTGATGCTCTTCTCGCTACTCCACAACCCCTGCTCCACCACCATCTGGACTATGTATAAGGAGACGGGGAGCAAGAAGTGGACGGCCTTAGGGGCGCTGGGCCCCCTCGTCATTGCCTTCGCCGTCTGCTTCGCCGTGGCGCAGGCCGCTCGCTTTCTGCTCTAGATCCTCACGAACCAAGGCGCGGGTCAAGACGACGAACAGCGGTGCCCACCGAGTCGGCCTGGGCGGCAAGGGGAATTGCGAAACGGCGTTGCCGGCACGATCTTTGCCCCTCTACTTGCCAGCCATCCAAGCCTCACAGGAGCCGACGCATGTTTGAACAAGGGGAGCGGAGCGATGTTGATGCTTCAACCCCTCACCGGCAGCCGTGGCGTCAGTGGCTCTCCACACCCACCTCAGCCGAGCCTGAGGCCGCCGGCGCCAGTTTCCCTCCGTTTCTGTGTGACGGGAACTGCAAGCGCCTGTTTGAGTCAGACGTCGTCGGAGTGATCCTCGGGGAGAGCGATGGCGACATCACCGAAGCCAACGACGCCTTCCTCGATTTGACCGGTTACGCGCGCGCCGACCTTCCCCTTCGCCTCGAGACAACCATGTCCGCTGAGTCGGGCGGGCCGGGCGCCTGGGACAGCGAAGCGCTCCTGCGCAGCCGCGGGGCGGTGACCTGGGAAGGAGAGGTTGTCGCCAAAAACGAGCAACGTCTTCTCGAATACCAGGAACAGCTCCGCGCTCTGACGCTGGACGTGACGCTGGCCGAAGAGCAGGAGCGGCGCCGGATTGCCCTGGGGTTGCACGACGCCGTGGGCCACAGCCTGGCGTTGGCACGGATGAAGCTCCAGGCGTGCCGGCGGGACGATCGAGGAGACCTGGATGACGAGTTGGGCGAGGTCCACGACCTGATCGGCGACGCCGTTCGGGCAACGCGTGCGCTCACCTTCGAGTTGAGCTCGCCGGTTCTTTACGAGCTGGGCCTGGAGGCGGCGTTAGCGAGCGCTGGGGAGCACGTGGCCGACACCAACCGCGTTCGGTTCGAACTCGAGTCGGACGGCAAGCCCAAACCGCTATCGACCGATGCGAGCGTCGTGCTCTATCGGTGTGCGCAAGAGCTCCTGGTCAACGCTGTGAAGCACGGGCGCGCCGGTTGCGTGAGAATTCAGGTGGCCAGAGTCCAGGATCGGATCGAAATCGCCGTCGTCGATGACG
>JBDHAI010000159.1:0-6269 GCA_039588155.1 Gemmatimonadota bacterium
TACTCGCCATCCAGGGCGCCGAACGCGTGGTCGAGATCAGCGTCGTGGATGAGACGGGCGAAGTCGGTCAGGAGTTCTTGAAGACGGAGGCCATTAGCGAAGGGCGCATCCGCTACAGGCCGCCGCCCAGTGGCAGCAACGAGGCGGCGCTCGGCGCGCTCGAACAGCAGGTGCTGCGGCAAGAGGTCTCCGGCTACCTCTACGTTCCCGCCACGGCACTCGAAGACGGCCGCATAGAGTTCTGGGGACGGGACGTGGGGCCGTCGGTGCTGAACGGCGTCATCGAACCCGCCGTCACCGTCGCCCTTCAGCGGGTCCGCGCCCGTCGGATGGGGTTGGAACCCGGCACCGCCGAGCAGCTGACCCGCGTCGCCGACCTGGAGTCCTACCGCGTCAGCGAGGAGGGCGCCGCCCGCGATGACGGGCAAACCGTCATCACCGCCAACATCCTGGCGCTTATGATCTATATGGTGGTGCTGTTGTACGGAGCGATGATGCTGCGGGCCGCCGTGGCGGAGAAGTCCAGCAAAACGGTCGAGATCATCCTCTCCAGCATCCGGCCCTGGCAGCTGATGCTGGGCAAGATCCTGGGCGTCGGGGCTGTCGGTCTTACGCAGCTGGCGGTCTGGCTATCGCTGATCGGTCTGTTCTTGCTCTATGCCGCCAGCGCCCAAGCGTTGGCCGGCATCGAGTTCCTGGAAAACCTCCCCGTCGGGCCGGATACGCTTCTGCTGTTCTTGGGGCTCTTCCTCTGTGGATTCTTCCTTTACGGCGGCATGTACGCTTCGGTCGGCGCCATAGCCAGCACCGAGCAGGAAGCCTCGCAGCTGCAGCTTCCCGTCACTTTACTTGTCATCATCCCCATCCTGATCATGCCGATCGTGCTCGAAACGCCCAACAGCACGACTTCCGTCATCCTGTCGTGGATTCCCTTCTTCACGCCGGTGCTGTTCATCGCGCGCTACGTGCTCGGCGCCGTGGAGGTCTGGGAGATACCGCTCGTCTTCATGCTGCAGATCGTCGCGATCCTGTTCGTTGCCTGGGTGGGTGGACGTATCTACCGCGTCGGACTGCTGATGTCGGGTAAGCGACCCACACTGCCGGAGCTCGTTCGCTGGGTGCGTCACGGTTGACCCGTCCGGCTAGAGTGCGCTGATGGAAAAGAGAGAGCCGACGGCGGCGGAGGCGCTCCTCCCCTTTCTGGTTATGGCCGTCCTACTCGGAGTGGGCTACGGCGTCTACCGTCTGCGCATCGAACCCCTGCTCATCACGGCGGCCGCGGTAACCGGTCTGGTGGCTCTGCGCCTCGGCTACAGCTGGGCGGAGCTACAAGCAGGGATCATCGAGGGCATCGCCAAGGCACTTCCGGCGGTCCTCATCCTCGTCAGCGTCGGTGCGCTCATCAGTACCTGGATCGCCGCCGGGACGATCCCCTACCTCGTCCGGCTCGGACTCCACTCGATCTCGCCACGGTTCTTCCTGGTCACGGCGTGTGTGCTGTGCTCCTTGGTCTCGCTGTTCACCGGGACGTCCTGGGGCACTGTGGGAACCATGGGTATCGCGCTCATGGGGGTGGCGGGCGGTCTCGGCGTTCCGCTGGGCGCCGCCGCCGGCGCGGTCGTCGCCGGCGCCTACTTCGGAGACAAGCTCTCACCGTTCTCCGACACGACCAATCTGGCGCCGGTCGCCGCCCAGTCGAACCTCTTCGACCACATCCGCCATATGCTCTGGACTACGGTACCGGCCTGGACGCTGGGCCTGCTGGTCTATCTGGTCATCGGGTTGCGAAACCACACCGCCGCCTCGCCGGAGCGCGTGGCAGCCATCATGGACACGCTGAGCAGCGCCTTTGTGATGAGCCCCTGGGTGCTCCTGCCACTCCCGATCGTGCTCTACTTCGCGATCCGCCAGCGCCCGACGATACCCGGCATCTTGTTGGCGTCGGCAGTCGCAGGGGCGATCGCCGTCATCGTCCAGCGCCAGCCGCTGCCCGAGGTCGTCGAGGCGATGGTCAGCGGGTACGTGGCCGATACCGGCGACCCTGCAGTGGACGGTCTGCTATCTCGCGGCGGAATGGGACCGATGATGGAGGTCACGCTCATCGTCTTCACCGCCTTCTCCTTCGCCGGAATCGCGAGCCGCGCCGGGTTGCTGGATGTCGCACTTCAGTACTTGCTACGGGTCACGCGCACCACCGGCCAGCTCGTCGCGGCGACGGTAAGCTCCACGATCTTCACCGCGTTGATCACCGGCTCGAGCTACCTGACGATCCTACTCCCCGGTGAGCTCTTCGCGCCCGCCTACCGACGGCGAAACCTCGCGGCCAAGAACCTGTCCCGGACGCTGGAGGACAGCGGCACGGTCGTCGTCCCGCTCGTTCCCTGGTCGGCAGCCGGCGTCTTCATGGCCGCGACCCTAGCCGTGCCAACACTCAGCTATCTGCCGTGGGCCATTCTCAACTACACCGGCTTCCTCTTCGCCATCCTGTACGGCGTCACCGGGTTCGCCATCGCACCGCGAGTCAGGGAGGATGAAACGCTGCCGGGCAGTTAGAGGAGCTGATGTACGGGCACCGCGCCGGTTGGTCCGGTGTGGAGAGGAAGTAATCAGTGATCAGTAATCAGTAGTCGAAGGCGCGCGGCGCGAATTCCGTGTCACTCACTAGAGCCGACACTGAATACTGAACACTGATTACTGATTACTGAACTAGCGCCCACACCATCACCCGTGCTCGATCTCGCCTGACGGCAAGCGCTCGCGCTCGCGTCGGACCGTGATAACGAAGACTCCGGCGATGATCACCACGCTCGCGACGAGAGTCCGCGCATTGAGTGGCTCGGCCGCCAGCGCCCAGCCAAGAATCACCGCGACGACCGGGTTGACATAGGCATGGGTCACGACCTTAGCCGGCGAGACCCATTTGAGCAGCCAGAGATAGGCACCGAGGGCGATGATCGAGCCGAAGACAGCCAGGTACGCGAGTGCGAGGACCGAGCGCGCGGACACACGCGTCTCTCCCAGGGCCGACCACTCACCGAAGGCCGATCCGACGACTAGGAGCACGAGCCCCCCGGCCAGCATCTCCATGCCCGTGGCCAGGGTAGGAGACGACGGGAGATCGTGACCGCGGGAATAGAGAGAGCCGAACGACCAGGTGACAGTGCCGAACAGAATGACGGCAACCCCAAATGTATCGATGCGGCCGGCCCCGGCCAGCTGCTCCGGTCCGATGAGCAGCGCCACACCGACCAACCCCAGGAGTATGCCCGACACGACCCTGGCATCCGGCCGCTCGCCGCCGAAGAACAGCCAGTCGACCAATACCATCGACAGTGGCCCTACCGCCACGAGGAGCGCGGCCGCCCCGGAGGGAATGCGCTGCTCCGCCCAGGATACGCCGCCCACGCCGAACAGCAGCATGAGTACTCCGACCAGCGTCGCCGCAGCCCACTGAGAACCACTGGGCCGCGATACGCCCCTGAGGCGGGCCCAAAGGTACATGGCCAGCCCGGCCGCGATGAACCTGACGCCGGTCATTAGGAAGGGTGGCAGGGTCTCGACCGCGAAACGGATGGCGAGGTAAGTCGACCCCCAGATCAGGTAGATGGCGGCGAACGCCGCCAGCACGTTAAGGCGACTCGGTGTTGCCGATGGCGTCGATCTAGCGATGTGAACTCCTCACGGCCCATATTGGCTGCTGTTATGACCGCTTCAGCCATACAAGCACCCGTGCAAGCTGCGCAAGAGAGCGCCGCCCAAGCCCGAGGGTTCCTGGAGCGCCTCTTCGCCGTTCTGACCGCAGGCGGGGCGCTCGAGAAGCTCGCCATCCTGGTGCTTATCGGCTTCGGGCTCTACGCCGTGTCCCGCCTCATCCGCCGCGGAATAGATGCCCACATCGACGACGTCAACCGGCGTCACCAGCTGCGCAAGGTCGTCGTCTATGGCTTCTGGATCGCACTGGTCACCGTCGCGGTCATTCTGTTCTTCGAGCGCCTGGCGCTGGCGGACGTGGGAACGGTGCTCGGTCTCATCGCGGCCGCCGTCACCATCGCCCTCGCCGACGTGGTACGGAGCCTGGCAGGCTGGATCTACATCAACTCGCGACGCGGCGTGGAGATCGGCAGCCGTGTCGCCGTCGATGGGGTCATCGGCGATGTCATCGACATCGGGCTGTTGAAGACGACGCTGCTCGAGGTGGGTGAACCGTTGGTGCACGCGATGCAGTCCACCGGCCGCATCGTCACGGTCCCCAACAGCGTCTTCTTGAACAGGAACGTCGTGGCCTCCGCCACCGTGAACCCGCTGGTCTGGCAAGAGATGCAGATCCTCGTGACGTTCGAGAGCGATTGGCGACGGGCGCGAGAGATCATGCAGGAAGTCGCGATGGAGCTGTACGAGGAGATCGTGCCCGACTTGCGAGCCGGATTTGGAAAGCTGGAGCGAGAGTACGCCTTCAAACTCGGCTCTACCGCTCCCATCGTCTACACGGAGATCGCCGATTCCGGCGTGCTGCTGACCCTACGAAACCTGACTCCAGTACGACGCAGGCGCTCGATGGTCGACCGGATCTCGGGCAACATCCTCGACCGCTTCGCCGAAGTGCCCGACATTGACTTCGCTTACCCGACTTATCGAGCCTACAGGCTGGGCGACGAAGGACCGCACGGCGGGCCCGACCTGCCTCCGCCGCGTTGAATTCCATAGACAAACCCAAGAAAAAGAACCGGCCGCCGATCTTCTTCGATCGACGGCCGGTTTGGGGGTCTGGCTCAACCGACGCGACGCCTCCGGGCGCCGCCGGGTTAACTACCCCCGGACAAGGCTGGTAGCAAGCCTATACCGCCTCGAGGCAGTCGCTCGCCCGTGCCGGTTGGCCAGATAATTCAACGGACACTGGACCACCTCCTTTCGTCTGAAGTTCTAGTCTAGGGCACCAAGTCTATGGGCCGCTGCATCTTACGTCCCACAGCGCCAACGCCAACCTACCGTCTTCCGCCGTCTGGAGCAAGGGTTTCTTCGGCGCCTTGACGGCGCCATTACACGCCGGATATTGTGACGCGCCGACAAACACCCAACCGATGCACGTTTGTCCTAGATTTGGAGGAACCATGGCCGAAGCAAAAGTCCCCGACAACCTGCTCTACACGGAGGAGCACGAGTACGTCCTGCACGAGGGCGACGAGATCGTGGTCGGCATCACCGACTACGCCCAGGGCGAGCTGAGCGACATCGTCTTCGTCGAACTGCCGGATGTGGGGAGCTCGTTCACCAAGATGGAGTCGTTTGGCACCATCGAGGCCGTCAAAGCCGTCTCCGAACTCTACACCCCAATCGGCGGTGAAGTCGTAGCGGTCAACGACACCGTGACGGAAGACCCGGCCGTCGTAAACCGGGATCCCTACGGTGACGGTTGGATGGTCCGAATGCGGATCAACGATCCGGCGGAAATGGATGACCTGCTCAGCCCTGAAGCTTATAAGGCTCTAATATCCGAGGGTTGAGAACCCCGCGTTTCCAGGCGTCACATAACACGCGAACGGCAGCGATACAATCATGAGTTTCATCCCGCATTCTGAGGCGGACCGTCGCGAGATGCTCCGTACAATAGGAATCTCGTCCGAGGACGAACTCTTCGCGGATATTCCTGAGAAATTCAGGTTGAAGCAGCCACTCGACCTGCCGCCTGCCCTCTCGGAGGCCGAGGCGGTCAGCGCACTGGTAAGGCTCGCCAACGACAGCCGGCACCTCGTCTGCTTTGCCGGCGCCGGCTACTACGATCATTACGTTCCGGCCGTCGTCGATCACCTGATCCGGCGCAGCGAGTTCTACACCGCGTATACGCCCTACCAGGCAGAGGTGAGCCAGGGCACACTGCAGTCGATCTACGAGTTCCAGAGCATGGTCTGTGAACTGATGGGACTCGATGTCGCCAACGCCTCCATGTACGACGGGGCTTCGGCGATGGCCGAGGCCGCGTTGATGGCCCACGCGATACAGCGCAAGCGTGACACGATCGTGCTCTCCAGCACGGTTAACCCGCATTACCGTCAGGTGCTCGATACCTACAACCTCGGCCTCGACATGCCGATCGAGATCGCGCCGCGCACCAAGGACGGCGGCACGGACCTCGCCGCGCTCGAGAGCATGGTCGACGAACAGACGGCGGCCGTGATCGTCCAGAGCCCCAACTTCTACGGCCTGATCGAGGACCTCGAGGCAGCAGCCACCGTGGCCCACGGCGCCGGCGCTCTTCTCATCACCGTCGTCGA
>JBDHAI010000160.1:0-6257 GCA_039588155.1 Gemmatimonadota bacterium
TCTTTTCAGCGAGTTGTTGTAGCCAGAATCGGGCGTCGGCGGGTCGAGCCTCACGCTGTCGACCGCTCCGACCTGCGTGATAAATACCCACACGGTGACCTGTCGGCCCCGCACCGAGGACGGGCGTTCAAGCGGTGCCATGATCACCCCACGCGGCGTCGGGGGAATCAGTCGCCGTAGCCCCGACATTGCGTTCCCGCGATCGCCTCGGCCTTCGCCTCCGGGCAACCCCGCACCCGTCTCAGGGCCCTCCTGCGTCCCCTCGCCGAGTTCCGAGAGATCGACCTCGTTCAAGACCAACACCGGCTCCTCGAGCAGTTCCTCGACTTCCGGGGGCTCGATCACCACCGAAGTCTCGGGCCGCTCAGGGATCCGTATCTCGATTGGCGGCCGCAGCACGACGGCACGCATGCCGCCGCCACCGGGAGCAGCTACCGGGTCGCCGCTCCCAGGACCGGCAGCCGCGTAAGGCGTCAAACGCTCGGATTCCCTTTGGAAGAAGAGCAGAACGCTCAAGTGAAAGAGAATGGAGAGGAGCAAACCGAGGCGCCAAACCTGGCGCTCTCGGCGCAGCTTCTGCCGAACTTGCTCCAATGCCATCGAATCACGTTTCCTTGCCGCTCAACGACTCTGATTCAATCCCGTGAACCGGTGATGCCGAAGTCGGCGATCTGCACGCTTTGCCCATCGCGGTCGAGGATCCAGGCCCGACCGGGGCCAGCCGTGACCACATCTATTGCAAAGCTTGTCTCCCGCGCAACACCGATCACCTTGGGAATCTCGCCGCTGACGTCCACGACCGGCACGCCCTCAGAGCCCGCGGCAATATAGAGGCGGTCGCCATCCAGATCGGCTGCATAGGCATACCTGACGCGTGTATAATGTTGTACCACACGCGGCACCGCGGGGTCCGTGGCGTCCAGGACGTACACCCCCTCCGTCCCGGCCGCGACGGCTAACCGGGTCCCGGCCGCCCGAACGGTAAGACCCGCAGCCGGCAACGTGATTTCACCGACTCTCTCCAGGTCAGGCGTGTAGGATGCGAGCCGGTCCCCCATCAGAATCCAGCCGATCCGATCCGAACGGTTGAACTCCAGATCGGTGACGAAGTCGAGGTTCTCGAAGGCGGCCAGCGTTTGCACCGAAAACTCGTCCGGACCGTGGTTGAGGCCGAGAAGTCGCAGTGAATCAAACCCGGCGACGGCTAGGCGGTCGTCAAAAAGCTCCATCTGGCCGCCGCCCCGTTGATCGAGCACGCGACCTTGTGTCGTATCAGCCTGCAGCGGAAAGGAGATCAGATTGGAAAACGTGCTGAGCACCAAAAGGTTCAGGTCAGGCATAACCTCGGCGTCTTCGATCCCGCGCACTCCGGTACCGCGTGTCTCCAGCAATCCGCCGCTCCCCACGATGCGGGCTCCACCGACGCCGATCACTGCCGCGCCTCCCGGGAATCCGGCGATACGATCTGGAACGAGGTCGAGCGGCACGTTTCGAAAGGAATAATCGAGTGTCGGACCGGCTGCCATCCTGCGATCGTACACACGGTCCATCTCCGAGCCGATCAAGAACCCGATCGTTCCTCCGACCACGAACGACAGTGCGTCGAAGTTCTCGTCGGGAACGAGGAGGTTGACGGGCAAGCCCACGAGAAGAGCGCCGCCGACTCCGAGATACCATTTCTTGTAGCTTTTCGGCGATTCCTGCGCTGCCCCCGAGGCCGACAGGATGACCGTGAGGGCTAATGCTGAGGTTAAAGAGCGCCGCAATGTTGCTGTGGTCAGGAAGGGTGACGGAACTGCACTACTCTTCATTGACGACCTCGAAGCTACGGAGCCTCCTCGCCATTCGCTCGCCGAGACCGTCCCATATCCTGAGTCTGATCTCGTAATCGCCGGCCGGTACTTCCTGTGGATCCAGTGACAGGTACTCGGTGACCCGATCTCGACCGTCCATCTTGATCTGCCGGCTGTAGCGCAACTCGAGCCGGTCATCCCCCACGATGCTGAAACCCCAGGCGTCGGCCAGCAGTCCCAGCAATGCACTGAACCCGGCACCCCGCTTGAGCCGCTTCACCCGCACCTGGATCGATACGTCGAAGGAGGCAAAGCCCTCGGCATCGCGCTCCAAGCCGTACATCTCGTAGTAGATGTGAATCGGCTCGCCGGATCGGAACTCTAGCGCCGCGTTGGGCCAGACCTCGTAGTCGGCGCGCTTCCGCGGCTCCTCGACCAGAGGCTTCACGAAGTCGGCGACCAAGATGTCACTCACGGCAAACGAATCCGCCGGGAACGCCTCGACGTCGATCCGCTCCCGTGCGCTGGCCGCCCGCCAGCTCACCGCATCGCGCGTCTCGACCGCACACACCAGAGGCTCACTGGGTGGCAGAATCAAACGCCAGCTCTTGTACTCGTCGACCTCCGCCGACTTATACTCAACGACCTCCGTCGAGACCCGACGCAGCACCTCGTCACCGTGTGGGTCGAGCAGGAACAACCCGATCTCGAACTCGCCTGTCTCGAGATCGATGCCTCGAGCCAGATCCTCCAGCGGCACAGCCGCATGTACTTCTACAGCGACCTCCTCCGGCGTTGCACCGCGAAAGCGTGCAATCTGTATCGGCAGGTCCAGCAGCCTTGGGATCGAGGGGATGTTGTTGTAGACGGACGGCTGTATGTAACGGACATTCTCGGCGATGAACTTGTAGTCGCCGGCGAAGCGCGCGTTCATGTAGCCGGGCATCTGGCGGAAGATCAGAACGGGCCCGTCAGCGCCGTAGCTCCAGATGATCGAGTGGCGCCCCGTGGCGAATGGGTTATTGGCCTGCCTGTGCGCCTCGGCTGCGAAAGTGGCGATCGATTCCGGCGGTCCGTACCGCACGTAGATGATCCCTTGATCTGTCTCCCAACCCCGGAGCCCGGCCTCGGGCGCCGAGAATCGCAGGTCCGCGTAGGCGACGCGCGACAGATGTTCCAGCCACCTCTCGTTGGCTTCCGTCAAATAGAGCGGATCGGATAAACCCCAGTAGCGCTCGTTGAATGAGGACCTGGAATCATCATCCAGAGCGAGATACGTCTGCGCGTCCGTTCGCCTCATCACCTGCTCGAGGCTCTCGATTTCGGCTCGCTCGTCATCCGGCAAGCGCTTCAGTCCGTTCTCGAAGGCCTGCGCTGCAGCGTCCTCACGGCCCGCCGTGTGCAGCCCCAACCCGAGGTACAGGTACGGCATCGGCCGCTCCGTGTGGGCCGC
The DNA here is from genome assembly GCA_039588155.1 of Gemmatimonadota bacterium. Classification (GTDB taxonomy): domain Bacteria; phylum Gemmatimonadota; class Gemmatimonadetes; order Palauibacterales; family KS3-K002; genus JBDHGH01. The sequence goes on from JBDHAI010000160.1 coordinate 3,247, forward strand.
CACCAAACGGCGCGCAATGCCGACGTACTCGCTGAGTCGGTACTCATCGAGCAATTGGCCCATCAATCTGATCGAGGCGCCGACGTGCTTCGGATCGTAACGTAAGGCCGCACGGTACCGCTCGATCATCTCTTCCTTGGCGATCTGGCCCGAGCCTTCGATCGGGGTTGAGCTGTCCAGATAGTCGTTGCCGTATCGCGTCGGACCTTGCAAGCCCATGCCACCATAGTAGGCCAGCGGAGACAATTGATCCTGAGGCGAGCCTCGGAACATAGGGTTGAATCGCCGATGCTCGAGCGTGCGGTACCACAGCTCTTTGATGTACCCAAGCCGGAAGTACAACTCGGCAAGGATCTCGGGATCGCCCAGCTTTTCGGCCTCATTCAGGGCCCTGTCGAACAACCGACCCGCATCCACCTTCATGTGCTGCTTCATGCGCAGCTGGGCGAGCTCCAACAAGTAGCGTGGGTCGGAGGGGCTGATCTCCAAAGCTCTGAGCAGAGCTTCCTCGGCCTTGAGGCGATCGCGGAAATCGGTCTCGACGGCGCTGGCTTTTCGCGTATAGAGTCGGCCGATGTGATAGTGGACGTCGCCCATGCGAGGCGCGACGTCGCGGGCTTTCTCCAGCTCCGCGAAGGCGAGCATCGTATCGCCGGCCGAGGCGGCAGCTAGTCCCTTCTCGATGTGCGCCTGAGCGGCCTGCTCCTGCGCTCGACCGGCGGCCGGAACCGATACGAGCACAAGAGCCGATAGCAGTATAGAGAAGCGCTTCACGGCTGCGGTCCTTGCTTGCGTCATGTCGAGAACCCGTGCTTTTTAAAAAACTACCTTTACAAGTGGTAAAGCAAAAGGGTCACGGCCCGGTCAGTCACCTAAGATTATTAATATCAACGCGTTACACGAATGGCAGCCTCCATGCCGCCTCGCAGAGAACCCGGCGATTCACACGCCTCGTTCCAACGCCCAGGCGGGCTCACCCACGCCCTTCGCGCCCTTGCCCGAGCCTGAGAGGGTAGCCAACTTAGCTGGCGCTTGAACAGCCAGTCCGTCGGGCTCTGCAAACAGCGGGTCAAGGAGAGATTTCGCTAATGAACGGTCTTGAAGGGGCGATTCTGATCCCCATCCTTATCCTCGGTTGTGCTGCGATCATCTACTTTGGCCTGATCTCTGTCCGTGCCCGGCAGCTCGAGGCGCGCCGTGAGCAGGGATCCTCCGGCGACTGACAATCATAAGATCTACAAGGACCGGGAGGTCCAGATGAACGGGCTGTTCGAGCGGCTCCGACACGAACTCTCCGACATGAAAGAGCAGGGAGTATACAAGCAGCTGATTCACCTCAGTTCGCCGCAAGACGCCGTCGTGAAGATCGAGGAGATCGGGGCCGAAGTCGTCAATCTCTGCTCCAACAACTACCTGGGCTTGTGTAACAACCCCGAGGTCGTTGCGGCCGGCAAGGCGGCGTACGAGGAGTACGGAGCCGGGACCTCCTCGGTGCGCTTCATCTGCGGCACGTTTACGCTCCACCGCAAGCTAGAAGAGAAGATCGCCGAGTTTCTTTCGCTCGACTCGGCGCTCACGTATGTGTCGTGTTGGAACGCCAATACGGGGCTGATGCCCACTTTCCTGGGTGAGGAAGATGCGCTCATCTCTGACGAGCTCAACCACGCATCGATCATCGACGGCGTCCGAATGACGAAGGCAAAACGCCGAGTCTACAAGCACTCCGACATGAAGGAGCTCGAGCAGACACTCAAAGACACCGCCGACGTACGGCATCGCTTCATCATCACCGACGGTGTCTTCTCCATGGAAGGCGACATCTGCAAACTGCCCGACATCCTCGAACTGGCAGAGAAATACGACGCGATCGTTGCGGTGGATGACTCACATGCCACGGGCGTGCTGGGTGACACCGGGCGCGGCACGCCGGAACACTATGGGCTGCACGGCAAAGTCCCGGTGGTTACCAGCACGCTCGGCAAGGCGCTGGGCGGCGCTGCTGGCGGCTTTACCGCCGGCCCGCAGGAACTGACCGACTACTTGACTCAACGGTCACGGCCCATGCTCTTCTCGAATGCGCTGCCTCCGGCCACCACCGCGCATTCGCTGGCCGCCATCGAGTATCTGGACCGCCACCCGCAGCTGATTCAGAAGCTGCGCAAGAACACGGCGTACTTCCGTGAGCAACTTCTGGAAGCAGGATTTAAACCTATCGAGGGGGACACACCCATTGTGCCGATCATTATCGGTGAGACCGCCGAGGCCATCCGCATGAGCAAGATGTTGCTCGAGCAAGGCGTCTTCGTCATCGGCTTCGGTTTCCCGGTGGTACCGCACGGCACGGCGCGCATTCGCTGCCAGATCTCGGCCGCCCACGAGATCGAGCACCTCGACGCCGTGATCGACGCAATGAAGAAAGTCGGTGCGGAACTAGGAATCGTTTGAGTTAACGACCATGACACGAATCGCTCCGAGCATATTGAGCGCCGACTTCACGCGTCTCGGCGAGCAGATCGCCGAGGCAGAGGCAGGTGGCGCCGACTGGATCCACGTCGACGTGATGGACGGCCACTTCGTCCCCAACATCACCATCGGCCCCCTCATCGTCGAAGCGGCGCGACGTGCGACGGACCTGCCCCTCGACGTCCATTTGATGATCGAGCAGCCCGACCGCTATATCGGCGATTTCATCAAGGCGGGCGCGAATTGGCTGACGGTGCACCAGGAGACCTGCCCTCACCTCCACCGCACACTCCAAGCGATCCGAGAGCTGGGCGCCCGTCCCGGAGTCGCCTTGAACCCGGCCACTCCGGTGGAGACGCTCGTCGACGCCCTCCCCTTCCTCGACATGGTTCTCGTCATGACCGTGAACCCGGGGTTCGGCGGCCAGAGCTTCATACCCGAGTGCCTGCCGAAGATCGCTCGTCTCTCCCAGCGGCTCGAGGCCATGAGCCGCCACGACATCGAGATCGAGGTCGACGGCGGAATCGACCCCAAGACGGCCCCGGCCG
>JBDHAI010000161.1:0-14605 GCA_039588155.1 Gemmatimonadota bacterium
GTACGTTCCGGAAGCAGGCCTTGATATAGAGAAGCCGGGGCGAGAGACACGGGAGTGAGCTGCGGAAGAACCCGCACTACGGGCGGAAGAGCTCTGTGCGTGCCTGGTAGCTGCGAGCCGACAAGCCGATCAGGCGGATGAACAGTCTCTTGAGCCCGCGGCCCACGGCGCGGGTGACGGTACCGCCGACATCACTGTCATCCTCTCCCACTACTTCACCGCGTAGCCAGTGCTCGAGCTCGTCGAGGTCGCCGAGCGACAGCACCTCCACCTCCAGGCGAGCCTCGTAGTAGTAACGTCCGCTGTTGGTGGGAGGACCGGGGAGTGGTGAGAGGTAGACGCGTTCCAGCGCCTGCGCGGCTGCAGCTACGGTGGCGAACCACTCGTCGCGGTCCGGATCCCAGTCTCGCGTCAAGTTGAATTCACCGGAGAGCGGTTCCTGGAAGAGGATGAGGGACCAGCTGGCGCGATTCACCAATCCGTCGGCCAGAAACTTGTCGCCCCAGAGCTCGATCTGGAAGTAGAAACGCAGCGGCAGGCCGGACAAGAGGGGTCGGAGGAGCGCCGAGTCGGCGAGGAGCTCGACCGGCTGCACGGCCGCGCGCCATCCGTTCTCCGCGTTTCCGGGTGATAGAGACAGACGGGGGTCTTGGGCCGCGGCCCCGCGGGGTGCGGCCAGGATAACGGCCAGGGCCGCCGCGATTAGAATCTGGCGGTAAGGCGCAGAACGAAGTTGAGTCCGCCCGATCCCGTCAGCGGGTAAGCGAAATAGAAGCCCAGACCGCCGAAGTCGAGTCCGGCGCCGAGGTCGGCTACCCAGTTGTCGCTCTTTGTGAGATGGTCCCAGTAGTTTTCGCCAGTGCTCCAGGCTGCGCCCGCGTCGTAGAACAGGACGATGGCGGGGTTGAAGTCGATGGTGAAAATGTCGCCCTTCATATCGTCGAAATCCTGTCGGTCATCCCAGTGCCAGTGGAAGTCGAGCGAGCTTTTGTACTCCGCTTGGAAGAGGGTAAAGCGCTGGCATCCGTATCCCGGCACGGTCCCGAAGTCCCCCGAAGTACGGGCGCCGCAGTCGAACTGCAGCATGCTGTAGCCGGGGAGCGAGCCGGCACCGCCGATGACGTGCTGGCGCTGAGCCGGGGTGACGCTATTGCCGAAGGGGCCGCCGCCCGTCAGACGCAGGCCCAACATGGCGCTGCGACTCACGCGCAGATAACGCCTGAGGTCGAGCAGGAATCGAGAGAAGTCGGGTTTTTCCCCACTGAGCGAGCCCCCGACCGCCTGCTCGAGAGTCAGCACGCCGTACCATCCCGACAGCGGCCGGTCCGGATCGTTGCGTGTGTCTATGCCGAGGGTGAGCAGGAGGCTTCGGAAGAAGATGGTCCAGACGTTACGGGAGTTACGTGTCTCGTGTCGCTCATCTCGATACTCGAATGAGCCGAAAAGGCTCTTGTGGCGCCAACCGACGAGCCCGTACCACCCCTCGCGCATGTAGTAGTCGCGGTAGTCGCGTCGGAAGAAAAATAGAGTCAGCGAATTCTCGAGGTTGGTGAGCTTCCAGTTCTCGATGGGATTGACGACGTTCTGGTAGGCGCCCTCCAGCCAAACCGCACGGTGGCCGAACAGATGCTGCCTTAACCTTATCTGCCAACCGAGGTCGCCGGATTGGGGTTCGAAGCCGCCGACCGTTCGCCAGATCAGCAGCGCGTCGAAGGTCAGGGGGTTGGACCCACCGGTGGTGATGCGGGGACCGATGCTAATCGGCAGGGCCTCGACCCGGTTGTAGGCACTTGCGGAAACGAAGATCTCGCTGCTGCCCATTCTCCAGCTTGGCAATGCGATGGTCTTCGATGTGGGCACGGAGCTAGGGGCGCCGCCCGAGCCGAGGTACTCGATCCCTTCTTCGGTCCGGCGATAGCGAAAGACCGCGGTGTAGGTCGTGATGATGCCGCTGACTTCGCCCTCGGCGGTGCCGATGATGATGCCGCCCACGACGGTCAGGTCCCCGGCTACCCGCGAACCGGCCTGTAATGTGACGTCGCCGTTCAGGACGACGAGGTCACCATTGACCTGGCCGGCGATATCCACAGGCCCGCCGATGATGGCGACGTTGCCCGAGATACGCTGATCGGCGGGGATGCGGGTTCGGCCGCTGAAACGGAATGTGCCGGGGCTGTTGTAGAAGGCGACCAGCTGGTCAGCCACGCGATCTGGCAACTCCTCGCCAGGCGGCAGGGGCGTCTGAACGCCGACGGCGACGGTGTCCTGCGCCAGAAGTGGCGAGAGAGCTGCGAAGAGCAGGGCGGTGAAGGTTAGGCTGGTAATGGCGGCTTTCATAGGTCTCCTCCAAGCATGCAAACTGCGATACCCACCTGCCTGGAAGCAAACCCGGTACCGAAAGTCATTTCCGGGAAAAGCCTGTCGTCGGGGGATTCCGGTGCGAAGCCGGGCCGCGGATCGTGTCAGATAGCAACGGCGAGTGTGCGGGAGGCGCACGGGGGTCATTCGCCTGGCGACTCGTCCTTTCCGCTGCTGCGCTGGACATCCAGCCGCTTCATGCGCCGGTAGAGGTTGGGTCGGTCGGTCTCGAGGCGTCGAGCGGCTTCGGCGATGTTGCCAGCCGATGCGTCCAACGCCCTCTGAATGATTTGGCGCTCGTAGCCCTCGAGCATGTCTGAGAGCGATCCTTCGTCCGGGAGCGCTTCGCGCAAGCCGCGGCGGCCGCGCGGCAGGACTTCAGCGATCTCGTTGGCGCCGATCGCCTCTTCGGGATAGAAGATCATCAGTCGCTCGACGGCGTTCCCGAGCTCGCGGACATTTCCGGGCCAGTCGTAGGCCACCAGTGCTTTGATGGCGGGCTCGGTGAAGTTAGGTGCGCGCAAGCCGTGTCGGGTCCGATACCGCTCGACGTAGTGGGTGATGAGGAGGGGCACATCCTCCTTGCGTTCACGAAGCGGTGGAAGTCGGATGGGCATGACGTGCAAGCGGAAGAAGAGGTCCTCTCGGAAGCGGGCCTCGTCGACCTCCGCTTGCAGATCGTGGTTGGTGGCGGCGATGATGCGGACGTCGACGGGTATCAGCTCGCTGCCACCGACGCGTTCGATTTCGCCGGCCTCGATGGCGCGCAGCAGCTTGGCCTGAGCTTCGGAGCTCAGGTCACCCACTTCATCGAGGAACAGCGTTCCGCCGCTCGCCAGCTCGAACTTGCCACGGCGCTGCTTGGTCGCTCCGGTGAAAGAGCCCTTCTCGTGGCCGAACATCTCGGATTCGATCAGGTCGCGGGGGATGGCCGCGCAGTTGATGCGGACGAACGGCCCGCGGCTGCGCTGGGAGAGCCCGTGGATCGCGGCGGCCACCAGCTCTTTTCCGGTACCACTCTCTCCGCTGACGAGGACTCGGGAATCAATGGCCGCGACGCGTCGTATCAACGCTTTGACGTCCTCCATCGCCGCGCTTCTCCCCACCAACTCCTGACCCGGATCGAGCTCTCGGCGGAGTGCGCGGTTCAGATCGCGTTGGCGCGCGAGCTCGAGCGCGGAACGTAGTGTAACGAGGACCGCCTCCGGCGTCAGCGGCTTTTCGAGGAACTGAAAAGCGCCGAGTCGTGTGGCTTGAACGGCGTCGCCCAACGTGGCCTGGCCGCTCATCATGACGACCGGGACGTCCGGCCAAGCTTCGGAGATCTTCTCGAGTATCTGCAGTCCGCTAGCGCCCGGGAGTGCCAGGTCGAGGAGGACGGCATCCGACTCTTGCTCCGACATCTTGCGCAGACCTTCCTCGCCCGATCCCGCTTCGCTGGTCGAGTAGCCCTCGCTCTCGAGCAGGCTGGCCAACATCCGGCGGATGTTGCCCTCGTCGTCGATGATGAGAATGCGCGCCATCATACTCTTCCAGCCTCAACGGTCGATGATCGCACTGCCAGACTCCTCAAAGCTGCCCGGCGAAGTAAAACTCGAGCCAGACTTCCTCGGCCTTGGGGAAGACGAGGTCGGTTCGGAAGATGCCCCAAAGAAAGCTGGCGCCGACGCCGAACGACCAGAGCGGGTCCTCGCCGGGCCACTCGTTAGTCAGGCCGGCCCAGCCCACGTCGCCGAAGACGACCGGCGTGATGGCCTTGCGTCTCGGGCTCGCCTCAAGACGGCCCGTCCAATACGATTCGCCGGCCTGCGTTCCGAACACAAAACCGCGAACCGTCTCCAGGCCGCCGATCCTCCACAATCGCTGAATGGGGGCGTCGCCCGCTGTCCAGCCGCCCTTGGTAAGAAAGGCGAGAGCGATGCTCTTGCCGAGATCGAAGCGGGCCTCGATCGCGGCGCGCGGCTGTAGGTAGTCCAGTGAGTCGGCGCCGCTGCCGCCCTCCAGTCCCAGTACCAGCTCGGCTCGGTTGGTCGGCCGGGTCCAGTCGCCCAGGTAGAGGGTGCCCGCCAGGTCGCCACGCCAGAAGCCGTCCTCGACAACGGGCGGGTTGTCCTGAAAGACGGTGTCCAGCCAGATGCCGGGGATGGCGATATCGGTTTTCTTGGGCACGGAACTGTGATGCTCCCAGCCGATACCGGCCCGGCCGCTGAAGCGTCCCCAACGCTTGCCTCCCGTAAGTGCGGCGCCGCTGGCGCGGTAGTAATCGGCGTCGTCGCGACCGAGGAAGAAGGCGCGTAGCGCGGCGCTGCCGTTGGCGCGCTTGTCGTCGGTCAGCGCTTTGCCGGCCAGGTGGTACTCGCTGTAGCCGGCGAGTTGAACGCGCCGGCCGGGCGCGTCGTAGCGGAAATCGAGCTTCCCCTTGAACGCGAGATCAGCCACGCCGAAGCCGATGCCGCCGCCGATCGACCAGAAGGGCCGCCGCGGGATGTCGTATCTACCGTTGAGACCAACGCCGAGGGCTTCCACACGGTTAAAGCGAATGAACTCGGGCAGGCGGTCGTACTGGATTGAGAACATCTTCCTGCCGACGATCTCCGGCCCCAGTTGCTGGGCGCGCCGCTCGAGCTCCTCGGCGGAAGGCAGCGTCAGCTCCGAGGCGGGCGCATCGAGGGGCCGGTCCCACTCGTCGTAGGCGCGGAGACTGTCGTCGGGCGGACGGATGATCTCCCAGCCGCCGTTGCCGGGACCGGCCCTGACCTGCAGAGACTCGCCTTCCGGGTAGGCCTCTCGGCCGCGCGCCGAGTCGGCGACCTCGACCTCTTCCGCTCTGCCTCCAGTACTGATCGATAGCGTCGCACCCTCGTCGAAGTTCGGGTCGGGGCGATCGGAGGTTCTAACGGAGTCGGGCGAAAGCCAGGCGATGGCTTGGCCGGTGTTCACGTCGTAGCGGCCGAACTCGCTGCGGAAGACGACGGGCACGGCGAAGTTGCCGATGAAGGGAATCTTCACCATTAGTTCGAGCTCTTGGCGATGCGGGAGCCAATAGCGCGTCTCCCACAGACCTTGCTGAAGGCTGGCCGAGACCGAGAGGATGCGATTCGCCCATTCCGCGCTTTCGTCGTCATCGGTGTCCCAGAGCGGCTTGCCGACGAAGCGGATTTGCATGGCACCTACGTCGCCCGTCTCAGCGTCGACCCAGATCGAGCCGACGACGAGAGCTTCGTCACCACGAGTCGGCGTCACCCTCACTTCGACGAGATCTACGTTGCGGGCGGGTGTGAGGAGTGTCAGGGTGTCGGTGATCTCGTAGGTGTAGTAGCGCTCGGCGCCCTCGGCGAACGGGTGGATGGCCGCGCGCTCCGGCAGCTCGATGCCGCCCAGGATGCGCAGGCTGTCACCCGGCGCCGTGGCCACGAACCAGGGCCGGCTGAAGTCGAGGCCGGCTTCGGCATCGGGGCCGAAGGAGGTCACATAGCGCTGCCCGAGCATACGCACCTGCAGCCCGGCGGCCCGGTCGTAGGCGACCTGGGACGCCAGCTCGCTGGCGACGATCAGCTTGGGCGGCGCCAGGGGATCGCTGATCCAGCCGGCGCTGACCAGCGTGTTGAGCCGGGACCTGTAATCTTCGAGCGTGGGATCGGGGTTAGCGTGTCGCTGACGTGCCAACTCCAAGACGTCCTGGCCGCTGGCCTCTGCGCAGGTTGCAAGCATGAGCAGTAGCGCGATGACGCCTTTCAAAAGCCTGGCCTGGGTGTTCCCGAGAGACACACACCCGTTCCCAAGCGACACGCTCTCGTGGTTAGGGTCGTATGGTGCTAAGTGCATCGGTCGCCCAATCGCTGAGGCTGATCAGTCTATCATTCCTATATGCCAGTCGATACTGCGAGAAACGGGCCTCCCAATCTGGGTTGGTTCCGGCGGCCAGCCAATCCTCCAGCCAGCGGTTCTCCCGGACGGACGACGTGAGTGAGCGTGTCAGGTCCTCCTGGGTGACCGGCCGTTGACGCTGGACACCCCGCAGGGCCCGCTCCAACGAGCCGCCGCGATCCTGGAAGCCGAGATCGAGGAGAAACGCCGCGACGGCGCCGCCATCATATATGTAGCGATACACGTCGTTGTCCCAGAAATCCTCTTCGGCGTCGGTTATCGACCGCGTCCCGTAAAGCGGGCTGTCTCGGTAGCGGGCCAGGCGCCTGCCGATCTCATCCAGGAACTCTTGTGGCGCGATGAGGCCGCCGATCAACAAGGTCTTGATAGACATGTAGTCGGTGACCCCCTCGGCAAACCAGGCCGGTGGGCCGTCCTCGAACTGGAAGGCCGTCGGGATGTACCAATGCATGAGCTCGTGAGATGTCGTCTGTAGCCAGTGAGCGAACTCGGGCTCGGCGGGCCCGTTCCCGCCTACGTAGACGATACCGGAACGGCCGAGCACCTGTCCGCCGGTGCTGAGACCGGACACCGAAGTCGGAACCCGACCGGCGCCCAGCACGTAGTCGCCTGACGCCCAGCCGTCGCCGGCAATGCGATGCAGGGTGCCGGCGATGCGGTTCACCGCGTCGACGACGCGCTCGTCGCTCACCGGCCAGCGGCCGTAGATTCCGGTGGTCAGCGATCGTGGCCCGATACTCAGGCGTTGGGTTCGGAGTGGACCGACGACGAACACAGCGGTGCGAACGTCATCCAGCTCGTAAGCCGTTCCGGCGCGCCGCTCGACGCTGATCGCCCGCCAGTCGCCGGGCATGCCGGTGAACCAGACGCGGGCGGGCTGGGGCCGGGCCGTCGGGGTACCGAGCCAGACCAGCGGCAAGAGATCGTTGCCGAGGAGGTGTCCGCCGTCGGGAGCGAGCTGCGAGACGCGGTGGTAGAAACGCGAGTCGCCTTCCGGTGTGAGGGCGACTGTGAAGGAGATCGTCACTCGCCCCGGCCGCTCCACGCGTACGAGCTTATGGCCGGCCCCCAGCCCTCCGCTCACGTTCTCGACCTTTAGGGTGCCATTCGCGCTCCAAGCCTCGAGGCTGCGGAGGCGCGACTCGAGGCCCGGGTAGCCTTCCCACTCGGTTCGGAAGAAGAGGTGAAGCGAGGTGGGCTCGACCACCTCGAGCTCGAGGTCGGCGTCCACCGTGTGGGCCGACGGCTGGAAGCGCAGTCGGAATTCGGGTAGCGGCGTCGACGCAGTGGATGGCGACGTCGTTGGCTTCGGCGTGGCGGCCGTATCGTCGACGATAGACTGGCCGCCGGCGTCGGCATCCCGGTGCTCGGGGGCGCCGCAGCCGATTTGCAGGAGGGCAGCGAGCAGCAGTGCGGACCACTTCATTCGCGGCCTCTCTGCCTGACCGGAAGCCGCACGACGAAGACGGCGCCGCTAGCGCTGCTCTCCAATTCCACGCTGCCGCCGTGGGCGGTCACGGTCTGCCGAACCAACGCCAACCCCAGTCCGGTGCCGCGACTCTTGGTGGTGAAATCGGGATCCCAGAGCTGCTCGCGATGTTCGGTCGATATTCCGGGACCGTTATCGGCGATGGCAATCCTTACCCAGTCGGCGTCCGCTGCGATGGTCACCTCTATATGCCCTTCGGCCTGGTCCGCAACTGCTTCTACCGCGTTGCCAAGGAGGTTCCGGAAAGCGCGGCTCAGCGGCTCGAGGTAGCCCTCGACCAACGGCACCTCGTCGCCTGCAACCAGGCGGCTGTCCACGGAGCTCGGTAAGTCGGACTTCAGCAGATCGTGGAGCAGCTCACGGATGTCGACGGGGCTTGTCGGGCCCGTGGGAAGGCGGCCGAGCTGTGAGAAGCTGCGCGCCATATCGTCCAGCCGCGTCGCCTCCTGCTCGATGACGTCCAGGGGTTCCGCGACCGAGTTCGCCTGACCTCGGCTCAGAGCGAGTCGTGACTGTCTTACCGCGAGCATCAAGGGCGTCAGAGGGTTCTTGATTTCGTGGGCGACGCGTCGTGCCATCTCGGTCAAACCTCTCAAGCGCTCCGCCTCCAGGGCCTGGCGCCGCCCCTCGTCCAGGCGGTCGGCCATCCGCCGGAAAGCGTCCCGCAGTACCGAGAATTCCGGTGGCTCGCGTTCCTCCCTCGGTGTCGGGCGCGGCAGCGGCTCCTCACGCGACACTCGACCTCTGCCTCGCGAGCCAGGCGGCCACCAGTCCGAGGGAAAGACCAAGCACCAGGGCGACCCAGGGCAGTGCGTTAGCGAGCCGTCCGGCGATCAGGTCCCAGCGGCGGGCGAGTCCGACGGAGCGAGAGAGCTCCGCCTCGTGCTCCCGGGCGGCCGCCTGCACCAGCGAATCGGTGCTGGCGGTCTCTACGGCGTCGAGCAAATCGCGACCCGTTTCGCCGACTCTCTGCCACGCACCACCACCTCCGGCCAGCTCCACGTAGTTGCGGAGGCCCAGGGTAGCCAGTCCGACGAGTGCGACCGCGGGGACCGCCGAGAGCAGAAAGAGCACGAGGAAGAGCCGGGTCGCGAAAGAAGTCCGGCGGTGTCGCATCTCCTTTTACGTAGGCTCCTATACTGTGGATTCAGGCGAAGAGATCCGTGAAGGCCCGGGACGCTGCCCTCTGGAGGTCGCCTGACGTGTCGATCTGGAGCAAGAGCTCCGCCTCTTCGGCTTCGGGTGCTTCATACGCGTCGCGCTGGTCGTCGAGCAGCTCCAGGCGTCCGTCGGTCACGGACCGGGTCGACTTGGAGAGGCGATGCCGGAGAACCTCTTCGGGTGCGGCGCACTCCATGATCGCGAACAGCGCTTCGCGCTCAGTAGCGGCCCGGCGTGCCATGGCGCGATGTCGGGCTTTCGACCAGGAGGCGTCGAGGATGATGGAATTACCCCAGGCAAGCTCCTTGCGAGCCTCGGCGACGAGGGCAGCGTAGGTTTGTTCGGTCCAGTCGCTGGAGTAGATACCGGTGCCGAAGGCCACCTTTTGCTCCTCTTGCGGATCGAGACCGGCGAGCTGCTTGCGAACGACATCGCTGTGGAGAACGCGGGCAGCAGCGCGGCGCGCGAGCTCGTTAGCGTGTCGGGTCTTGCCGCTCCCCATCAGTCCAGTGACCAGGATCAAGCGCGGGCGCAGGCGCAGCGCGTCGGCCAGCGAAAGATCGAAGAACCGACGAGCTTCATCGCTAGCCGCTGCCTTCATCTCGGCGCTGGGACCGGTTTGATCGATCACGAACGAGCGGACCTTGCCGCGGACATAGGCTCGATACGATTCGTAGAATCGCAGGAGCGATGGCACAGGCTGGTCGGTAACGCGTTCGTAGTAGGCATCGAGGAACGCCTTCGCCAGATCATCGCGGCCGCGGTTCCTCAGGTCCATCGAGAGGAAGGCGATGTCGGCGAGGGTGTCGGAGAAGCGGAACCGCTCGTTGAACTCGATGCAATCGAGCACCTTCGCGGCCCCGGTCTCGGGGTCGATGAATATGTCGTCGGTTTGCAGGTCTCCGTGGCAGTCACGGATCCAGCCATCCTTCACACGCATCTCGAACAGATCGGCGTAGACCCGCATGTAGCGTTCGATGTCGCGCTTGCAGAGATCCCATGTTCTGTGGGTGAGTGTGCGGCCGATGAACGGTTCCGTCTGCTCGAAGTTCTCGTCCCAGTTGTGACGGACGGTGTCGAGGGAGCCGAAGCTCTCGATCTCGGGTGACGTCTCGGCGCGGGCATGGAAGTCGGCCACCAGGCGGCCGAGGCTCTGCATCATCGCGGGCGTGGCCGTATCCGACTCGATGAGCTTGGACAGTCGCGCCTCTTCAGGCAGTCGTTTCATGACGACGGCGATTTCTTCTACGATCGCCGGATCTCCGAAGCTCAGGCGATCCTCATCGTCGCGGTGCACCGCCGCCACATCGAGGTAGATATCCGGCGAGACGCGACGGTTGAGCTCGAGCTCGGCGATCGCGGCAGCGCGCCGCTTTTCCAGGGTCGAGAAATCGAGAAACCCCAGGTTCACCGGTTTCTTCACTTTGTAGACGTAGTCGCCGGCGAAGAAGAGATGGGAGACGTGGGTCTGATAGTGCTCTATATCATTGACCGCGTGCTGGTAGCTGCTCGGGTCGAGGAAGAAGTCGATGATGTCCTGCGGGGTGGCAGCCTGGCTCACAGCGCTAAGTCCTCCGCTTGAATGTCGAACGCCGCGAGCCGTTCGAGTGTCTTGGCTCTAAGCTCGCCAGGGTCGGGGGCTGGCCTGGTGAGTTTCCCGCCCTCCAAACTCTGCGATAGCAGCGGTTCGACGTCGCCGTCGCAAACGAGGCAGCTCTCTGGCCATGTCTCGTTCTCGTGCAACGGCACGATGTCATCTTGCAGGCAATCGCGGCAGCGCAGTACTTGCTTGGCGCCCGACCACTTTCCACGCTTGGCTACAGCCGTTCCGTCGATCTCGACGATGTCCATGCTGAAGTCGATCACGGGTGCCCCGCTGATCCAGGTCCCCACACCGTAACCGTCGGCGACGGCGTTCAGCTCCTGGATGGCGTCTTCGTCGATGCCGCCGCTCACGAACAGGTCGATGTCCTCGTAGCCCCGCAGGTCGAGCTCCCAGCGGACTTCGGCGAGGATTTCCAGGAAGTCACCGCGCCGGCTACCGGGTGTATCGAGCCGCAACGCGGCGAGGCGTCCGCCGAGCGCTTCGGCGACTCGAAGCGCGGCGAACTTCTCGTCCTCGAACGTGTCGACCAGCGCGATGCGAGGCACATCTCTCGCGATGACCTCGTCGAACGCCTGGGTGGCGCGGACGGTGTCGCCCAGGATCAGGACGAGCGCGTGGGGAATCGTACCCACGGGCTTGGTACCGAGCAGCTCGGCACTGGCGACCACCGCCACCCCGTCGCAGCCCCCGAGGTAGGCCGCACGCTCGATCATCGGCGCGATGGCGGGGTGCATGCGTCGAGCGCCGAAGCTGATCAGCCTGCGCTCGGGCCCGGCGGCCAGACGGCAGCGCGCCGCGCGGGTCGCGATGCCGGATGCTTGGCAGATGAGTCCCAGCACGGCGGTTTCGTAGACGCCGAACTCGCGGTAGCTACCCTCGATCTCGAGCACCGGCTCGTAGCGCCGGAAGATCGCGCCTTCCTCCATGGCGCGAACGTCGACATCGATGCCCTCCAACAGGTGTGCAGCCTCGGCAAGCCCGGCGAAGACGGCCCACTCCCACGGTTCCGGGAGCGACTTGGTCATGAACTCGGCGCGGACGTGCGCGGCCACGCCCTTCGCGTCGAGGATAGCCGACGTGCGCTGGAAGTAGATATCTGTCACCGCCCCCGACTTGATCTGCTCGGGTGTGGCGATGTGGAACCCACTCACCGGATCAGCTCTTCTTGCCGGTCTTCGCGAAGAAGGCGCTGTATTTGTGCTCGAGCTTTCGGCTGCCACACTCCGGGCACTTGGGTCGCTTCTTGTCGTGCTCCTCGATGTGGAGTCGCAGGCTGAAGCTGTGTCCGCAGTCCTTGCACTCGTACTCGTAGAGCGGCATGGTCGGCCCCCCTTTCGCCACCAAGTCGGGGTATAGAGGCTGGGTTGTACTCGTGCCGCCAATACTAACATCCCGCCGAGCCCGGCGGGAGGGAACCCGGCCGCCCAGCTCGATTACGACCAAGAGCCGGAGTACGATCACGGACGGAGATGAGGCGGGAGGGTCGGTGACGGGAGCGAACGGGGGGGTTAATTTGAGACTACGAGGCTCAAACCCAGTTGGAGGAGCGATGGCGGATCCTCCGCCGCGCTGGCGGACCATCGAGCACACGGCCGACCTGGCCATCGAGGTCGAAGCAGATTCCCTGGACCAGTTGTTCGTCGCGGGCGCCCTGGGGCTGACCGGTGTGCTGCAGGGGTCGGAATCGGGGTCGGCAGAGGCCGGGCCGGGCTCCCACATCGCGCGGCGGCGGCTGGTCCTCGAGGCGCCGGACCTCGAGGCGCTGTTCGTGGACTGGCTGCGCGAGCTCCTCTATATACAGATAACGGAAGGCCTGCTCTTTTCGGAAGCTGAGATCGAGTCTCTGGGCGAAACCCGAATGGTCGTGCGGGTCGCGTTTCAGTCGCCAACGAGCAAGGAGCAGGTCCAGCGGGAGCTGAAGGGTGTGACGTACCACGACCTCGAGGTGACCAAGCGAGACAGCGGCTGGTTCGCACGGATCGTATTCGACCTTTGAGGCTCGGTGCCTAGATCGACGAGGCTGTGATGGCTGTTGAAGGATACAGGCTCGAGAGAGTAGATGAGCACCGCTGGCGCGTGCCACGCACCGGCCCGATGCTGACGGACGGGCTGGTCTTCGCCGACGATCAGCTGATCCCCCACATCGAGAACGACAAGAGCCTGCAGCAAGTCGCGAACGTCGCTTGCCTTCCGGGCATTCAGGGGCCGTCCATCGCCATGCCTGACATCCATTGGGGTTACGGTTTCCCTATCGGGGGCGTGGCCGCGTTCGATCTGGAGGAGGGCGTCATCTCGCCGGGCGGTGTGGGCTACGACATCAACTGCGGCGTCCGTCTGCTGCGCTCCGATCTCACGGCGCAGGATATCAGGCCGCGGCTTTCGAAGCTGATGGACCGGCTGTACCAGAACGTGCCGGCGGGCGTCGGCGCTTCGCGGTCCGATCTCAAGCTGACGCACAAAGAGGTGACGAAGGTACTGGTTCGGGGCGCCGCTTGGGCGATAGACAACGGCTACGGATGGGGCCAGGACCTGGATCGAATCGAGGCGGGCGGCACCATCGCCGGCGCCGATCCGGACCATATCTCGCAGCGCGCGCTGGAGCGCGGCCGTGCCCAGGTAGGCACGCTGGGTTCGGGGAACCACTTCATCGAGATCGGCTACGTCGGCGAAATCTTCGACGAGCGTGCCGCGGCGGCGATGGGGCTGGCGGAGGGCACGGTGACGGCCTTCATCCATTCGGGCTCCCGCGGCCTCGGCTACCAGGTTTGCGACGACTACCTGAAGACGATGCTGCGGGCCGCCGAGAAGTACGGAATCGTGTTGCAGGACCGGCAACTCTGCTGCGCGCCGCTCCAGTCAGACGAAGCCAAGCGTTATATGGCGGCGATGCGGGGGGCTGCCAACTACGCGTTCTGTAATCGGCAGATGATGGCACACTGGGTGCGCGAGACGTTCAGCGAGGTGATGAAGCAGAGCGCTGAGCGGCTCGGCCTGCGACTCGTCTATGACGTCGCCCACAATATCGCGAAGGTAGAAAAACACCGGGTGAACGGGACGGAGAAGGAGGTCTGCGTCCACCGCAAAGGAGCGACCCGGGCGTTTCCGCCCAACCATCCCGAAGTGCCGGAGATCTACCGGGGCGTAGGCCAGCCGATCTTCATTCCGGGCGACATGGGCCGCTACAGCTATGTGCTGGTCGGTACGGAGGGCGCCTACAACGAGACGTTCGGCTCGACCTGCCACGGTGCCGGCCGGATGATGAGCCGAAAGCAGGCGAAGCGGACGGCGAAAGGCCGGGCCATCGTCCGGGAGCTGGAGGATCGCGGGATCCTGATCCGCGCATCGTCGCGCGCAACGGTGGACGAGGAGATCTCCGAAGCGTACAAAGACGTCAAGGACGTGGTTCAGGTCGTGCACGCGGCGGGAATTGGAAAGATGGTGGCGCAGCTGAAACCGATGGGTGTGTTGAAAGGATAGATCATGCGCGAGTTGAAGAGGGTGTTGGCGGCAACCGACGGAAGCGGGCACGGTCGCGCCGCCGTAGTGACGGGAGCGGCGTTGGCCGATCGGGCCGGAGCGACCTTCGAGGTAGCCACGGTGGTCGAGGTGTTGCTGCTGCCGCCCAGTCCGCCCGGTGTCGATCCTAGCGAGCTCGAGCCCGAGTTCGTCCGGGAGGTGCGGGAGAAAGCTGCGGCCCAGGCCAAGGAAGCGGGCGCTGCCGATGCGCGCGTGCACGTGAAAGCGGGTGTCGCGCCCAAGCTCGTCAACAAGATCGCCGAGGATACGGGCGCCGATCTCGTCGTTCTGGGGGCCAGTCCCCAGCCGGCGCTGGCCAAGACTCTGGTCGGCGCCACAGGTCGGCGGATCCTCTATCTGGCCGATCGTCCCGTGCTGGTGGCGAACTCAGCCCGCCGCGAGCCGTTCAAGCGTGTGCTTGCCGCGGTCGATCTCTCAGAGGAGTCGGGACCCGTGCTGGAGGCCGCCTGGACCCTGGCGCGCTCTGAGGGTGCGAGAATGCGGGCGCTTTTCGTGCTCGAGCCGTTGCCGATGATGCTGACGAGGGTCGTTCGGCACGACGAGGAGGAGCGCAAGCAACGGGGGCA
>JBDHAI010000162.1:0-6199 GCA_039588155.1 Gemmatimonadota bacterium
GGACTATGGATTGGAAAGATGACGCGGGAAAAACAGAGACGGGCCGTGGCCCGGGACGAGGGCACCTCGGTCCAGAGGCGGAAGGAAAAGATGGATGCAATGGCCGTACTGACAGTTCTAATCGTAGACGACAATCCCATCTACCTGCGGGCTGTGTCCGCTCTGCTGGCGAACAAGTCCGAGGTGGAGGTGGTGGGCTGCGCCCTGACCGGTGAGGAAGCCCTGGAGCTCAACAAGCTCCTGCGACCCGAGCTGATTCTGCTCGACCTGAGAATGCCGGGCATGGGCGGTCTCGAGACTACCCGGCAGCTCAAGGCGCTACCGAGCTGTCCGCGCATCGCCATCGTGACCGCCGGCTGCGGCGAGGAGCACCGCAAGGCGGCCATGGCCGTGGGCGCGGATGACTTCATCTGCAAGGACCGGCTGACGTCCGAGCTGCGACGCCTGATCGACGACTGGCACGCGGAGTTCGGGCACCGCGCCTAAGCTCCCGCCGGAACTTCCATCCAAGCGGCCTCTTGCGGCACCGCGGAGGCACCGAGATAGTACTGTCCTACCGAGCCTGCTAAGGCGATTCCACAGCGAAGCGAGCACCACCGAGGGTGAACATCATGCTCCGTCTGCGCTTCATAACTTCGATGGCCCTGACTCTGGGGCTCGGAGTGGCGCTGCATGTCACGCAAGTCAGCGCGCAGGTCACACAGCCCAGCTCGCAGCAGACCGAGCCAACACCCTCCGACACGGCCCGAGCAGAGGTCGAGCCGACCCCGATACCGGCGTCTGAGGTCGTCATTCGCGCCGAGGAAGCGACGCGGCAATTGCGACAGATCGCGCCCAGGGCCGCCGCCGACCCCGCCGTCCAGGATCTAGGCGCTGAACTCGAGCAGCTTGTAGAGGCGCAGGAAGAGCTGCTTTCCCAGCCCGGGAGCCAACAACCGGAAAGGTTGTCGCGCCGCAACCTGGAGACCCTGCAACAACAGTGGCTGGTCTTCAGGAACAGGCTCGCCGAGTGGCAGGATCTTCTCGCGGCTCGGTCTCAAGGACTGGGCGAGGACCGGGGCACCGTCCGGCAAATACGCTCTCTGTGGTTGACGACCCGAGAGGTCGCGGCTGATGAAGACTATCCCGAGGCGGCGGTCGACCGGATCGGCTCCGTGCTGGCGGCCATCGACAGCACCGATGCGCTCATCCTCACCCGACTCGACACCGTCCTCGCACTGCAGGGCCGGATAGCGGATCAGATGGGCCAGACGGAGGAGGTACTGGGCCGAATCGAGGACGCGTCAGAGGCGGCACGCCTGGGCCTGTTCACGCCGGAGGGGCGCCCGCTCTGGTCGGCTCTCGCCTCACCGGAGCTCAGGAGTTCCCTGGACAAACTCCAGGATTCTCTCTCGGCAGATGCCAGTACTGTGCGCCGCTTCTTCGACGACAACTCTGAAGTCCTCTTCGTCTTTGCCGGTCTCTTCCTGCTACTCCTGGCTCTGATGCTCTTCTTGCGCGGACGCGCTCGAGCTTGGGGAGAGGAAGATCCGGAGCTGCGGGCTTCCACACGCTTCTTGGATCGCCCTTTCTCAGCGTCACTGCTCGTCGCGCTCGTGTTGGTGTCTGCCACACTGGCCGCGATTCCGCAGGCCGTGGTCACCGTGATTCGAGTTGTGGCGGTTGTGCCCATCCTGCGTCTCTTGCCGGTGTTGGTGCCTGCTGTCGTTCACCGTCTGCTCTATTGGCTGGTCGGTCTATGGGTTCTCGACGGCGTCCAGTACATGCTACTCGACGGTACGGGAGCTCAGCGTCTCGTCTTGCTCATCGAGACCGCCGCCGCCCTGCTGGTTCTCATCCGGGCCCTGAGGCCGGGCGGTCCAGTGGCCGAGGCGGTACGCGGCCGACGGCTAGCGCGTGTGGTGTTCAACTTTTCGCGTCTTGGCCTTGTCACGCTGGCCGCTTCGCTGGTCGCCAACATCCTGGGGTTCGCCGGCCTAGCAGATCTGCTGACAGGCGCGACCATCACAAGTGCGGTGTTGGCCGCCGTGCTGTACGCCGCCGCGCAAGTCTTGATTGGACTGGTGAGCCTTGGGCTGCGTACGGAAGCGGCGCGCTCGTTTCGGTCCGTGCGTCGCAACTCGGACCTGATGAGAGACCGTGCCCGCGGGCTCTTAAACCTCGCGGCGGTCATCGGGTGGTTCTACTGGACTCTCGAGCGGTTTGACGTCGATGAGCTGGCTGTGGACGGCTTTCTGGCCATACTGAACGCATCGCTTTCTATCGGGAACTTCTCGATCTCGCTCGGCGACATCGTCGCGTTTGTCGCTGCTGTATGGCTCGCCACCATCGCCTCTCGCTTCACCCGATTCGTACTGGAGGAAGACGTCTTTCCACACCTCGCACTCCCCCGCGGTGTGCCCGGTGCGATCTCCAAGATGAGTCACTACATCATCATCGGCCTCGGCATCCTGATCGCATTCACGGCCGCGGGCATCGATATCAGCAACCTGACACTGCTCGTCGGCGCTCTGGGCGTGGGTATCGGCTTCGGCCTGCAGAACATCGTCAACAATTTCGTGTCGGGCCTGGTCCTCATGTTCGAGCGGCCCATCCAGGTGGGCGATACTGTCGAGCTCGCACCGCTGATCGGCCGAGTCAAAGACATCGGGATCCGGGCGAGCACGGTGCGAACATTCGATGGCGCCGAGGTCATCGTCCCCAACGGTGATCTCATCTCCGGCAGGGTCGTCAACTGGACGCTGTCCGATCAGCAACGCCGCATCGACGTGAACGTCGGCGTCGCCTACGGCAGCAACCCGAATCAGGTCATCGACATCCTGCTCGAAGCGGCGAAACAACACCCCAAGTCGCTGAACTACCCGGAGCCGTTCGTTCTGTTCATAGGATTCGGTGAGAGCTCGATGGACTTCACCCTTCGCTTCTGGACGGGAGAGTTCTCCGAATGGCTGAACGTTAAGAGCGACGTCACGCTGACCTTGCACGATGCACTCTACGCCGCCGGTATCGAAATCCCCTTCCCGCAGCGCGACCTGCACCTGCGTTCCGTCGACGCCGCGATCTCGGGAGAGACGTTGTCGAAGGCGTCGAAGCCAACCAGCGTGCTCGGGGAGGGAGCCGACGACAGCGAGTGAGGTCCAGCATCACGGCGACGAACGGGCCGAGGGCCCTCGCGATGGCCCTGCTGATCGGTTTACCCGGCTGCGGCACCAAGGATGCTGAGCGAGGCGATGCCCTATCGCTCGACGCCCTCGAGAACGCCGAGTACCTGTCGGAATGGGTCGACGAGGACCGGGTACGGCTCGAGGATGGAGCCTATGAGGATCCCGAGCTACGACTCCGGATCGTCCTGGCGACACACGCCGCTGGCGATCTGGACGGCGACGAGCTGAACGATGCCGCAGTGGTACTGGTCATCGATCCCGGCGGCAGCGGCACGTTCTACGACCTGGCCGCCGTGGTGAACGTAGGCGGCGCGCCCAAGAACATCGCTAGCCATCCGTTGGGTGACCGGGTTCAGCTCGACTCCATGGCCATCGAAGCGGGGAAAGTGATCCTGAAGATGGTCACGCATGGACCGGACGACCCGATGTGTTGCCCCACGCTGGCGATCGAGGCCACCTACGCGTTACAAGGCAACTCACTGGTCGAGCTCTCCCGAAAAGCGCTGACGGGGGGACTCCCTGAGGGTAGCGACCTTGAAGTCGCAGCCGAGTTCAAGGCGCTGGGCAACGAGCCGTATTGGAACGTCGAGATCTCGGCCGGCGGCATCGTCTTCGAGCGCCTGGGCGAAGGCGTATTGAACTTCCCCTACTCGGCGCCGACGATGTCGAACGGACGACCCACTTACAGTTCTCGCACCTCCGACCACTCCATCGAGATCGTCCTCGAGCAGGCCGCTTGCGTCGACAACATGTCGGGCGCCCGCTTCGACTACACAGCGAGAGTCGAGCTTGACGGCAACGGATACAGCGGCTGCGCAAAAGCGGGACCCTCCCCCTAGCCGGCGGAAACTAGTCCCCTGAGCTGCCCGTCTTGGATCAACGGGCCCAAACCCAGGCCGGCTCCGTCTAGCGTGCGGCGGCTTTCGCTCCGGTGCGGCTAAACGTTATTTTTCTTTCGTCCCAGCCCCCTCTGCCCTAACCTTAAGATATAGTAGACCCGCGCCTTCAGGCGGGAACCGAACGGGCGTCGTCAGGGGAGACCTCGATGCTCAGAGGCACGCCGCTTCACGCCAGGACCAGCCTGCTCTGCCAGGGCCAGAATTGGCGGCGCTGGGCCGGTTTCATCGTGGCCAGCTCGTACGAGTTGACCCACGAGCGGGAGTACTACGCCATTCGCAGCGCCGCCGCGCTGCTTGATGTCTCTCCACTCTACAAGTACAAAGTCCGCGGGTCCGACTCGGAGC
This sequence comes from Gemmatimonadota bacterium, assembly GCA_039588155.1. Classification (GTDB taxonomy): domain Bacteria; phylum Gemmatimonadota; class Gemmatimonadetes; order Palauibacterales; family KS3-K002; genus JBDHGH01. The sequence goes on from JBDHAI010000162.1 coordinate 4,409, forward strand.
GCTTCCTCAACCGTGTGCTGACCCGTGACGTGGAGAAGTGTGACGTCGGCCAAGTCATGTACGGCCCCTGGTGCGACGAGGCCGGCAAGGTCATCGACGACGGCACGCTGCAACGCTTGGGCGAGGACAGCTTCCGGCTCACATCGGGCGAGCCCAACCTCCGCTGGCTAACCGACAACGCCACGGGTCTCAGAGTGACTATCGAGGACGAATCGGAGACTACGGCGGCGCTGGCGCTGCAAGGGCCGACATCCCGGGACATCCTCGAGAGCGTTTCGGACGCGGAGTTGGATGAGCTGGGGTTCTTTCGCCTGACTTTTGCTCGCATAAACGATATTCCGGTGACGCTCTCGCGGACCGGCTACACGGGCGATCTGGGCTACGAGCTCTGGGTCGAACACCAGTACGCGCTATCGCTCTGGGACGTCCTCATGCAGGCCGGGCAGGACTACGGCATTACGCCGACCGGGATACTGGCACTCGACATCGCGCGAATCGAGGCGGGCCTGTTGCTCATCGACGTCGACTACATCCCGGCCAACCGCGCCCTGATCGAAGCGCGCAAGTCTTCGCCGTTCGAGCTCAGCTTGGGCTGGGCAGTGAAGCTCGAGCACGACTTCGTCGGTCGTGACGCGCTGCTCGAGGAGTGGCGCCGTGGACCGGCGTGGAAGCTGGTCGGCCTGGAGCTGGAGTGGGAGTCGCTCGAGCGAGTGTACGCGGAGTTTGGCTTGCCACCTCAGTTACCGCAGGTCGCGTGGCGAACCAGCGTGCCCGTATACGCCAAAGGCAAGCAGATCGGCTACGCCACCAGCGGCTGCTGGTCGCCGACGCTAAAGAAGTACATCGCGCTGGCACACGTCCAATCAGCTCACGCGAAGCCGGGCGCTGCAGTGCAGATGGAAATCACCGCGGAGCACCAGCGCAAGAAAGCCATGGCGAAGATCGTCGAGACTCCTTTCTTCAACCCGGAAAGAAAACGGGCCTGAAGATGAATAACCCCAAGCGTTACGATGCCGTGATCATCGGTGGCGGGCACAACGGCCTGGTGAACGCCGCCTACCTGGCCCGGGCCGGCAAGCGGGTCCTCGTCCTGGAGCGACGCGATCGGGTGGGTGGTTCCGCCGTCACGGAAGAGGTGTTCCCCGGATTCAAGTTCTCGGTGCTGTCGTACGTGGTCTCCTTGCTGCGGCCCGAGATCATCCGCGACCTCGACCTGCCCAGCCACGGCCTCGAGATCCTGCCGCTGGAGAGCACACTGACACCGCTACCCAACGACGATTATCTGGTCCGCTGGGCCGATCACGACCTGACCCGGCGGGAACTGTATCGCCACTCCCCTCACGATGCCGAGGCCTATGACGACTTCGGCAAGCTGATGTATCATCTGGCTTACGCCATCAAGCCGATCCTCGGAATAACCCCCCCGGACCCGACGTCGCTCAGCCCGCTGGAGCTTCGCGCGTTGCTCAAGCTCTCCAAGCATTTCCGCGGGCTGCCCGAAGAGCAGTTCTACGCGCTCTGCAAGCTGATGACGATGAGCTCCGCCGACTATCTCGACGAATGGTTCGAGACCGATGCACTCAAGGCGACGATGGCGTGCAGCGGGATCATCGGGACGTTTCTGGGCGTGCGCTCGCCGGGCACCGCCTACGTGCTGCTCCACCACTACATGGGCGAGATCGACGGAGTCTACCGGGCCTGGGGCTTCGCCAAAGGCGGCACGGGCGCGGTCAGCGAGGCGATCGCGGGGGCGGCCCGACGCCTCGGGGCCGAGATCCGAACCGAGACAAC
>JBDHAI010000162.1:6209-8719 GCA_039588155.1 Gemmatimonadota bacterium
CGTCGCACTCGAGAATGGCGAGGAGATCGAGGCGCGGACCGTCATCTCTTCCGTCGATCCCAAGCTCACCTTTCTGAAGCTCCTGGACGAGAAGCACCTGCCCACCGACTTCGTGCAGGCGATCCGGCGTTTCAAGATCCGCGGCTCATCCGGCAAGGTAAACCTGGCGCTTGGCGAGCCTCCGAACTTCACCTGCTTGCCGGGTGATGGCCCACACTTGAGAGGCGCGATCTCGATCAGCCCCAGCATCGAATACCTGGAGCGCGCCTACGACGACGCGAAATACGGCGAGTTCTCCCGGCACCCGTACATGGACATCATTATCCCATCGATGATCGACCCCGGCATGGCGCCGCCCGGCAAACACGTGATGTCGATCTTCGTACAATATGCGCCGTTCGAGCTTAACGGCGGATGGAACGACGAGCGCCGCGAGGCGTTCGGGGACACGGTCGTCGATACGCTGACTCGCTTCGCACCCAATCTGAAGGACGCCATCATCGACCGACTGGTCGTCACCCCGTTTGACATGCAGGAGGAGTACGGGCTGACCCAGGGCAACATCTTCCAGGGTGAGTTGGCGTTGCACCAACTCTTCTTCATGCGGCCGGCCTACCGCTGGGCCGACTACCGCACACCGCTCAAGGGCTATTACCAGTGCGGATCGGGGACGCATCCGGGCGGCGGCATCACGGGCTCGTCGGGTCGGCTGGCGGCGCTCAACATCCTGAGAGACGGGTAACGATGAGCAGCGCGTACGACACGATCGTCATCGGCGCCGGGCACAACGGTCTCGCCGCCGCGGCGCAGCTCGCGAAGGCGGGGCAGCGCGTGCTGGTTCTCGAGGGCCGAGACGTCGTCGGCGGTGCCGCCGACACCCAGGAGTTTTACCCCGGCTTCAAGGCCGATATCGGTGCCCACCGTATCGGCCGCTTACACCCCACCGTTACCCGCGATCTCAAGCCTCTGATGAAGCGCGGCCTAGAGTTCGTCGACTCCGACCCCAGCGTTTTCGCCCCCACCCTCGAAGGTCATCACTTGACTTTGTGGCGCGATCCCGAGCAGACCATCGACTCGATCGGCCAGCTCTCCAAGAGCGACGCCGCTCGCTGGAACGACTTCTCCGCGCTCGTCGCCAAGGCGGCCGGACTTCTCGAGTCGGTCTACGATCAGGCGCCACCCAGGGTGACGTCAAAGAAGATCCGCGACTCGTGGGAGCTGCTCCGCGTCGCGGGGCGCCTGCGCCGCTTCGGCAAGCGCGAAATGATGGAAGTGCTGCGCATCATGCCGATGACCGCCGTCGAGCTGCTCGATGAGTGGTTCGAGACCGATGTGCTGAAGGGGGCGCTGGGCTCGATGGGCATCACCGGGATGTTCCAGGGGCCGATGGCCGCGGGCACCGCCTACATGTTCCTCCACCAGCACGTCGGCTCGAACGGCGGACCGCGGGCGACGCGCAGGGTGCGGGGCGGCATGGGAGCGCTGAGCTCAGGGTTGGCGGACATCGTTCGAAAGCGCGGCGCCGAAATCCGCACGAACGCCTGGGTGGAGCGCATCCTGTTGAAAGAGGGTCGCGCGGCAGGTGCCCAACTCGTGGACGGCACGGAGATCGAAGCGGAACGCGTGGTCTCGAACCTCGACCCCAAGCGCACCTTCATCGATCTGCTCGACCCCATCGCCCTCGACCCGAACTTCGCCCGCGCCGTCCGCAACATCCGCTTCAGAGGCGCGGTGGCTCGGGTGAACCTGGCGCTGGGTGAGCTGCCGAGCTTCGCCTGCTTACCCGGCGATGGCCCCCACCTGCGCGGCGTCATCTGTATCAGCCCCAGCCTGAAGTATCTGGAGCGGGCATTCGACCACGCCAAGTACGGGGATTTCTCGGAAGAGCCGTTCCTCGAGGCCCTGATCCCTTCGCTCTCCGATCCCGGCATGGCGCCCGAAGGCAAGCACGCGATGTCGATCCTAGTGCAGTACGCGCCCTACCATCTGCGGGAGGGGATCTGGGACGACGCCAAGCGTGAAGCGCTGGGCGACAAGGTCGTGGAGACGCTGACCCAATACGCACCCAACCTCGAGTCCGCCATCATCGGCCGGCAGGTGCTGACGCCACTCGACTTGGAAGCCGTCTTCGGTCTGACGGAGGGCAACATCTACCACGGCGAGATGACCCTGGATCAGCTCTTCTTCCTGAGACCGGTGCCGGGGTGGTCGAGGTACAGCACCCCGATCCCGGGACTCTTCCTCTGCGGAGCCGGTACGCACCCAGGCGGCGGCGTCACCGCTGCCCCCGGCTGCAACGCCGCTCGCTGTATCCTGGCCGAGTAGCCGTTACCCTTCCCTATCCCATTTCCGCCAGCGTCTCGCCGGAGCCGCTTTCGTGCGCGATGTGCAGGGCCACAAGGCGCGCGATCATCACCACCAGGTAGAGCTGTCCCGTGAGGGCTTCGAATATGGCGACCGCCCGAGCGGGTTCGGCGGCGGGCGAGATGTCGCCGTAGCCCAGTGTAGTC
>JBDHAI010000163.1:0-6179 GCA_039588155.1 Gemmatimonadota bacterium
CGGTATGATCGTGACGTACGATCAGGACACGGGCGCGGTAGACATCTACCGGACAGACGGCGCCGCAACAGCAGTCGATTTCGTCGGCAACTGGTTCTTCATGCCGCCCGGTGACGGCCCACCTGTCGTCATCACCGCCGAGGTATTCGGCCAGGTATTCTTCGCGCACGCCGATCTGACGGTCAGCTCGCGTGCTCAGACGTTCGTGTACGACCCGCTCGGGCTGGCTGAAACCGGACTGATCCTGTTCGGGCTGGAGGCCGACCTAGACGAAACGGGCGTGAACCCGGTCAAGTTCTCCGGTGTGGTCCGGCATCTCGACTATCTGTTCGGTTGGGGCTTCGGCAACATCTCGCAGGATCGGCCCGAATTGGTGCGTGCCTCGCTGCCCGGCCAGCCCTGGCGATTCAATTCCGAGCACTACTTCGTGGTGGGCGACAGGCGCGATCCGGTCAAGACCTGTGTGCCGTTCAGCTCGACACTCGGCGTCTGGAAGAAAACCGAAACGTGGGAGATATTTGGTTACGATCGCGCCACGTTCGGCCAGCGCCGGATCGACAAGGAGTACGGCTGCATCGGGTCGCGGCTCGCCACGAACGTAGGCGGCGCCGTCTACTTCTGGTCGCATATCGGGCCGCGCTACAACTTCGGCGGCGGCCCGTCCCAGGACGCAGCACAGCCGCTCGATGTGTTCGGGTGGGAACCTGCCAGCCTCATCACACAGGGCACGGAGGAATACGCATTCGCCGGGTTCATCCGCGATGTGCGTGCCGTGTTCTTCGCGTACAACAAACGGCTCTATGTCCTGTTCCTACGCGGCGGGCTGGCGAACGCGAAGTGGTGCTATTGGGAGCTCGGCCAGAACGTATGGTGCGCCGGCAATCTGTACCCTGGCGGGCTAGGTGCCGTCACGGCGCCGACAGGGCACCCGGAATGTACCGGGATCGTTCGGTCTGCGGACGGCACCTATATGGACGTCTCGTGGGACAACGTAGGGCTGACCGGCGATGAGATTGTGGAGTTGTGGTATCGCTCGATCGCGTCCGCTGCACCGACACTCAAGAAGGACACGAACAGCGACGGCATAGCTGACGGCTACACGAAGGTCGAGGACGGCGACCATACGGTCACGTTCGCTGTGAACGAGTTTACCGGCCAGCAGATAGCAGTCACGAACGCCGGGACAAGCGACCGCAACGAGTCGGGCGTTGAGTATGTGATCCCCGGCGTGGTCGAGGGCGCCGAGGTATCCGTCCGCGTATCGCGGCTCCTGGGCGGGACCGGCCATATGTATTGGGGCTTCGAGTTTCGGAATGCTCTTGACGCTGTACTCGAGACGCACGATCTGGACAACCTCACGACCTCGACCGGCACGGAAACGATCGCCGCGACAGCGCCGGCCGGCACCGATAATGTCCGGATCTTCCTCCTGGCCGTCACGGACGACAGCGCCGAGACGATTACCTGCAACTACTACAACATCGTCGCGCAATTCCCGCAGGCAGCCGGCGTCTGGCTGATTCGGACCACACCGGCCACCGGCTCGAACCAAACGCTGCGTGTGAGTGGCCTGTCGCCCTCGAGCGATTACGAGGTAGCACTACGCTACCGGCGCGGCCCGTTCGTGACGGCCGGCTACGAGGGCAGCGATCCGACACTCTGGCCTGACGTATCGAAGTGCTCGGAGCAGGCGTCAGGCGAAGATCCGGGTGCCTTGAACCCGCCGACGTTCCGGACGACATGGTTCCGGCTAGGCGTAGGCGATGTGGACGGCGCGGAATGCAATCAGCTCGCCGTCACGGCCACAGAAGCAGCCTCGATCGAGGTATGGCGGAAGCTGTCAGGCGATCCAGACTTCACGTTCTTCGTGCAGCTCGATGCGTACCAGGGCGAGCCGGTCGCGCCGGGCATCGAATACTTCATCAACGACTGCTTGCTAGGTGGCGAGGGCGAAACATCGGTCGAGTATCAAGTCCGGCACCGGATACTGAGCACAACGAAGGAATCGGATTGGGCGGGCCCGCAGAGCCAGTGGGCGGGGCCGTGGCCGCCTCCAGGCGAGACTACCGACCCGATCCCGATAACGGCGTTCACGATCACCGGCACCGTAGACACGATTTATGTGTCCATGAGCTCGCGCTGGTACAACGAGCTGGCGAACGACGCACTCAAGGCCGTCGAGATCGAGATATGGGGCTCGAACCTCACAACGGGTGGCGGCTACTTCCTCGTGGCTACCGTGCCGGCCGATGATGGTGTGGCTTGGGACGAACCGACGTTCCCGCCCGACCCGACCACGTTCGGCACGACCTATACACATAGCGGGCTGACCACGACTCATCAGTGGAAGTACAAGGCGCGGGTCAAGCAGACGTACCTTGGTAGTATCGACTACAGCGAGTATTCGGGTGAGACGCTCACGGTGACGGTGCTCTGATGGCCGAGAAACCAGACGAAACGGTCGGAATTGCCGAGAGCTTGGGTATGGGCCGTGGCGGGCAGGAGATCGAGGCCACTCGGCCCGAACCGCGATCCGCCGTACCCGAGCTGGTGCGCGGCGGTGTATTCCCGGTCAAGGCCCGGATCGTCAAGCTGCAATCGTTCGAGAATGACCCGAACGACGGCATAGGCGATCTGACACGCGGGCTGCCGTGGAGCGGTAAGCTCACATCGACTGTCGATGTGACGACGGGCGCTGTCACAGCGATTGGGCTCGCGCAGCAAGTAAACGATTGGCTGCTCATGGCCGAAGAAAAAGAAATGCTGGATTGGGAGCTGTCGCAGGACGCGATCACCGGCTACCCACGCTTTCTGATCCTCTACACGGAGTAGGGTCATGGAACACGATGTCATGTATGCCTTCCTACCGTTGCTGATCGGTGGTGGCCTGTCGCTGGCGAGTCTGATCGGTGGTGCCTTGTCGGGTGACAAGGGCAAGAGCACCGAGGAAGGAGAGAAGCTACGCCAGATGCTCCTTGGCGAGATCGAGACGGCACGGGGCAGGTCGAGTGCCGGGCCGAGCGAGGCACGCCAGGGCTTCGACGCGAACAAGACAGCGCGAGAAGCGATCGGTGCTTACAGCCGGCTCGCGTTGCCCGGCATCCACGATGCGATCCAAGACATCACCGGGGGTGCGGTAGGTGGCGGCCGGCTGAGTACCGGGTTCCTGGGTGAGGATTTGGAACGGTTCACACGCAAAGCCACGGACAGGGGCTTCGACGTAGCCACGAGCCGTGGGCTTGAGGGATCAGCTCAGAACCTCCGTAACATCGAGGGCGGCGAGCGCACGGACCTGTTGAATCGTGGCCTGTTCTACGATTTGCTGACTGGCACGCTGGACAGGGAGCAGGAGCGGAAGGACCGTGGCCGGTCGAACTTCTGGCAGACGCTAGGCGGGATTGGCGGGTCGTTCCTCGGCCTGGGCGGCTTCAACCCGTTCAGGGCTGGAGGCAGTACCGGCTATCAAATGGGACAGGGGGTGTAATGGGGCGCTTCTCACCGGCCAATCGACCACAAGCGATTTACGATCCGCTTGCGGATACGCTCGGCAATATCTTCCAAGAATTTCGAGACACACCGATCCGGCAAGAAGAAATGCGCCGGCGTGTACTCGAGAACCTGCAACGCGAGATCGACATAGCGGGCAGGGATCTACGGCTTGGCGCCGAACCGGAGCGGGTCGCAGCCGAAGCATCCGTAGTTGAGGGTCCAGGCCGTAGGGTAGGTGAAGGCCCGGCCAGCTCGTTCGACTTCGGCACGCCGCCATTCACTGACGTAGAGCCTGACCCGCGTGTGCTGCGGCCCCGGGGCCGTACAGCCATCGGCGGCGAGGGGCTCGAGCTCGCGGGGCCCGTCCCCGTCGAGGGTAAGCCTACCGAGGCCGAGCGCCGGCAGACGTTCGACGCGCTGCCTGCCATGTTCACAGCCGGTGACGTGCGCGGCATCATGGCATCGCCCGAGGAAACACTCGCGCAGCTTCAAGAGCTGATGGGCGGCCGGAACGAGCTGCCGTTCACTGAGGGCTCAGTCGGGCAGTTCACCGGCCGCGAGCGTGCAGCCGCCGAGATCCGGTTCCGTGAACAGGAGCGTGCACGCCAGCTCGGCACCGCCGACATGGAACGCAAGGTGGCAGCGGTCATGGACGCCGCTGCCGCGCAGGGCAACCCGATCTCACGCGCCGAGGCGGTCGCAGAGGTCGAAGGACTGGACGTACCGGAAGCACCGCAGCAGCCGTTCGAGGAAGAAGGGTTCGCCAGCGAGGCCGACTACCTCGCGTTCTTGAAGCGGAAGGCCGAAGCCACGCGGGCGCCGCCCAGGGCGACAGGGACAGGCGCAGCAGGCCGGCTACGGCGTGCGAACAACTATGCTGCGAGCCTCATGGCCGGCGACCCCAACATGACACTCGAGGAAGCCGGGAGTCAGACCTTCGAGGCTCTCGGGGTCGCGCCTGACCTGGCTACGGTCAGGAAGATCCGGCGAGGCGGCGGTAGTGGCGAAGGCGAAGTACCGCTCAACGAGAACGAAGCGATCGTCAAGGGCTGGTTCGACTCAGGCATGAGTGCCGTAGAGATCGACAACCTGATCGACAGTAGCCCGAGCCTGAGTGACACCGATAAGCATGGCCTCAAGCGGTACAACGCGGAGCTGCACGACCGGAATATGCCGACCGCACCGAAGGCGGCAGGCAGGGACTTCGCGGCCGAGGCGGTAGCGACGGTAGAGGAACGGCGAGGCAACGAACCGGCCGAAGTCGGGGGTGTGCGGAGCCAAGTCGATACCGCACGCGATGAACTGCGTGAGGACACACTGTTCCGGATCTTGGAAGGCAAACGGTAAGTGCCACAGGAAGCACCGAAACCGCAAGAAGATCCGTTCGCGCCCAACAGCGCGGCACGGCGGGCCCTACGTCCGCAAGAGGATGAGGACGAAGATCCGTTCGCACCGGACAGTAGGACGCGGCGTGAGTTGCGGGGTGAGCCTGCCGCACCGCCGCCTCCTACTGAGCCGCGCCCGCAGCTTGTAGAGCCGGCCACGCCCGTAGCAGATCCGGACGAACCTACCCGGGACATCCCCGCAGATGTAACGGCGATCACTGACACGCCGCTGCGTGAACCCGACGAACGGGACGGCGACGGCATACTGGATATGTTCGCTCGCGGGTTCCGGTCAGGTGTGGCGGGTCAGTACCGCACCACGACGGGCGAAGTGCTCCAAGCGGTCGGTGCACAGGGCATCGGTGAGCGGCTCGAGCGGCGCGGCGAAGAAGTATTCGAGGAAGATCCGCCGCCCGACTTCGAGGAACACCCGGTCGATTTCTTCGCACACGGCACCGGGCAAGCGTTCGCGTCCATGATCCCGACTGTCGGCGGGTCTGCGGCGGGTGCCGCTGGCGGTGCGCTCATCGGCGGTGCGCTGACAGGTGGTGCCGGTGCGATTCCGGGCGCGATCATCGGGTCGCGGATCGGTGCGTTCGGCCCGGCCTACGCGATGGCGTTCGCTGAGATCCGCGATGAGCTACAGACCGAGGGCATGACGGACGCGCAGGCGTCACGGTGGGCCAGTGTGGGCGCCGTACCGATCGCTGCACTGGACGCTGTACTGCCCGGCAAGGTAGCCGGCAAACTGTTGCGTATGGTCGTGCCGGGCGCGATCCGGAGGGCGGGCGCGAAGTTCGCCAAGAACCTCGCCGTACAGATGGCGAAGGGCGGGCTGATCGAGGGCGTGACCGAGGGCGCACAGAAGGTCGTTGAGGATCTCGAGATCAGTGGGCTCACCGACCGCGAGCTCGATCTCGCGGAGACGTTCAAGCAGGCCACACTCGAGGGTGCGGTAGCTGTACTGCCGGGCGCAGCACTCGGCGGGTTCGGTGGGGTCAGCTTCGGTCAGTCGCCCGAGAACCATAAGACACCCTCACCGCCGAAGCCCGCTCTCGAACAGGAGCTCAAGCACCAGAAGGCGAAGGAGACTGCACGAGCTAACCCCGACCCGGATGTACCGCTCGGGCCGAACACAGTATTCGAGCAGCCGCTCGTGCAGATGCGTGTACGGGAGCGGCGTGCCAGGGGTGAGCCGGCAACAGTCGAGGATACCCGCGAAGCACTGTTGCGTGAGCATGAACGTCAGGTAGAGTTGGCCGGCGGCGATCTCGAGCGCATCGCGGTTGCGGGCGAGTTCCTCGA
>JBDHAI010000164.1:0-6107 GCA_039588155.1 Gemmatimonadota bacterium
CGGGAGACCGTCGGAGCAATCTCCTGAGGGCGTTCATCTCCTCGAGCATCGCGACGGCATTCGTCGGATTCGGATTCGACCGAACTGATACCCGCGGCAATAGCGAAGAGACGGGGGAGTCCGCGCGCAACGTGCTCTGGGCAAACTTGTCGCACCCTCTTCCGCTCGGCCTTTGGGGACAGTTGGAATTCAGAGGCACGACCACGGACCGTGAGGAGTTCGTCAATCCGTCGCGCACGGATTGGATCTTAAGACTCCGCCGCCCGTTCGAGAACGGTTGGCATGCCGATCTCACCGCCGGCCAAGCCACCGTGCAGCTGGACACCCTAGCTCAGGCGTCCGACACCATTCCCAAGCTCGAGGCGACCGCCCGCCAGATGGCCCTGCGTGGCGCGAAGACGGCGGACAATTGGCAGGCCTACGTGTCGGCCCGCTGGTGGGACGGTCCCGACGTGCCGCCCTTCGAGACGGAGGCTGCCTTCGAGCTCGACGCCGGCCCCGCCTCCTTTTATGTCGCCGGTCATTACGCGTATTGGCAGGAGTTCAATACGGGAGGCGTCTACGCGTCGCTCTACTTCGACCTCCCTCTGGGCCTGCGGTTCTTGGGCGAGGGAGAGATCGGCGACCGAGGGTTGTTTGGCCAGTCCGGTGTTGGGCTCCTCGACGCACCCGGCGCGACACCGCGGATTCGTATGGCCTACGACCGTGGAGCGCTCGGGCTGGAGCTCAAGGTCTGGTCCTGGCGTATCGGTGTCAGAGGCGGGGAGGTGCGCACCGAACCTTCGTTAGGCCTGGGTGCGCCTGTCGACAGCACCGTTTCCGTCGCCGGCGGCCGAGTGAACACGGGAGAGGCATGGGCCTCCGGTCCACTGTTCAAGCTGTTCGGCGGAACGGCGGTGATCGGCGGTCGCTATTGGCGAAGGGACTCGGGACCGTTCCTCTATTGGCCGGTTGAGCAGTGGAGGGTGGAGGGCATGTACCGGGTTCTGGCATTGGCCGACCAGCTGGAGGTCCTGCTCACGGGGTTGGGCGGTGTCCGCGGTTCCATGTTCGTCATAGATCAAGAGTTCACCCCGGCGACTGTGGTCGCCACCGGCGATCTGAATTGGTGGCGGGTCGAGGCGGTGGTCCGCATCAAGGATTTCCATCTCTGGTACAATTACGAGTTCTACGATTCGTCCGGCATCAGGGGAGAAATCCCGGGGCGCGATCTTCCCAGGGGGCGCTACCATTTCGGGGTCAAGTGGGTTTTCTGGAACTAGCCTTGGTTTGACACTACTGGACCGCGCCCCGATAGTACCGAGCGCGGGCGTCAAATACCTATCGAGTCAGGAGGGAGCACCTCGATGATCCGCAGCATGACGGGTTTCGGTGAGGTACAGCGGCAGACTACGGTCGGCATCGTCGCCGTCCAGGTCCGCACCGTCAATCATCGCCATTTCCATACGCATTTCCGCTTGCCCATCGAGGCCGAGCGCTGGGAAATCGAGCTCACCCAGATCCTGCGCGAACGGCTCTCTCGCGGCAGTGTTCATTATCGAATGGCTTTTCAGGTCGCGCCCGGAGTGGAGCGATCGGTGCACGTCGACCACGAGCGTGTTCGTGCTTATCTGTTGGCGCTGGACGAGATCAGGGTTCAACACGGGCTGACCGGTACCGTTGACATCAACCTGATCACTCGCTTTGGCGACGTGTTTACCGCGCCTTCCGACGACTTGGAGCAGCTTTCGTTTGAAGATGTCGCGGCCGCGACCCGCGCTGCGCTCGACAGGGTCGCAGAGATGAGACAGCGCGAGGGTCTGGCGCTCGCTAGCGACTTGCGAGCCTCGCTGGGCGACATCGGCGCGGCGGTCGTCGCGGTCGCGAGCCGTGCACCGGAGAGGTTGGTGGCAGAGCGAGATCGATTGCGCGCTGCCGTGGCCGAACTGACCGAGGATCCGCAGGTTGACCAAGAGCGCTTGGCGCGGGAAATCGCCTTCCTAGCAGAGCGTTGGGACGTCAACGAAGAAATCGTCCGGCTCCGCTCGCACGTCGAGCAGTTCGAGCAGCTCATCGACGCCGATGGCTCCGAGCCGGTGGGAAAGCGCCTGGGGTTCTGGGTCCAGGAGATGCACAGGGAGGCGAACACGATCGGCTCGAAGGCCAACGATGCGGAGATCGCGCGTCTGGCAGTCGACATCAAGAGCGCGATCGAGAAAATCCGCGAGCAGGTCGAGAACGTGGAATGAAGACCTTTGCCATCGCGATCTGTGCCCCCTCCGGCGTGGGCAAGACCACGGTCGCCAGAGCTCTCGTCGATGAGAGCGACGACCTGATCTTCTCGGTGTCGGTGACCACGCGGGCTCCACGCCCGGGAGAGCAGGCCGGGATCGATTACGAGTTCGTGAGCCGCCAGGATTTCGAGTCGATGATTGCCCAGAAAGCACTGCTGGAATGGGCCGAAGTACACGGCGACCTCTACGGCACCCCTCGCTCCAACCTGGAACTTGCGGAACGCCAAGGGAAGATCCTGCTCCTCGACATCGACGTGCAGGGAGCCGAGCAGGTCGTCGAGGCTCAGCCGGATACCGTCACGATCTTCCTGCTTCCGCCCTCTTACACGGCTCTAATCGAGCGACTCCGGGGGCGAGCAAGCGAGGATGCTGTCCGACTGCGCCGACGCATGGAGACGGCGCGTGCCGAGCTCGAGGACGTGAGTTCCTTTCAATACGCGGTGGTGAACGATCAGCTGCCCCAAACCGTGGCTCTGATCCGCTCGATCATCGTGGCCGAGCGGCAACGGTTGACGCGTCGAGCGGCAGAGGTGGAAGATCTTCGCACGAGCCTGCTCGAGACGCTGGAAAAGGAAGCCAGCTGAGCGCCCCTTCCACCCGAGGGCCGGATCGTGTAGCTTTGCCTTTCGCCGGAAACTGAACCCGAACACACTTGGAGAGCATGAAGGTCTTCACTCCCTTTGAGATTGCAGACACTGCGGGTGGTAACAAGTACCTCGGCGTATTGGTGGCTGCGCGTTACGCCCGCGAGCTCAACGCCCTTCCACTCGGCAATTCTCCATATGGGGCCGACAAGCTGACGACCCAGGCCCTGGAGGAGCTCATCTCGGGACACCTCGAGTTTCGGTTGGTTAAGCGGCGCCGCCAGGCGTCCTAGGGTAGCCCGTATGCGCCCGTTCGACGGAAAGCGGGTGCTCCTCGGCGTAGCCGGCGGGATCGCTGCGTACAAGACCGCCGAGCTGGTGCGTCGGTTGGTGCAGGCAGGCGCTCAGGTTCAGATCATCCTCACAGAGGCTGGGGCGGAGTTCGTCGGGCCGACCACGTTCGAAGCCCTCAGCGGCCGTCCTGTTCGCCGATCGCTTTGGGAAGGCGTGCTCGGGCACATCGAACTGGGCCGCTGGGCTGATGCCGTGGTGGTCGCCCCGGCGACGGCCGATGTCATTGCCAAGCTGGCGCTGGGCATCGCCGACGACCTGCTGACGACGACTCTGCTTGCCGCGCCGCAACGCGCGCTATTGGCCCCGGCGATGAACACCCGCATGTACGAGCATCCCGCCACGCGCCACAATCTCGAGACGCTCCAAGCGATGGGTCATCGCATCGTTGGACCCGCCTACGGCGCCTTGGCGGAGGCGGAGGAGGGCTGGGGCCGCATGGTCGAGCCTGAGGATATTCTCGCCCACATCGGCCGCTCACTGGAACCCGTCGGTCGCTGGCGGGGTCGCCGGGTCGTCGTCACCGCGGGTCCCACTTGGGAGCCGGTCGACAAAGTACGGTTCCTCGGCAACCGTTCGTCCGGTCGCATGGGGCACGCCATCGCCGCAGGCGCGTGGCGGCGCGGCTCGCACGTCGTTCTCATCAACGGGCCTTCGGAGCTCGCGCCACCCGGCGAAATCGATGAGGTGCTCAGGGTGGAGACTGCTGACGGGATGGGTGACGCGCTGGGCGAAGCGCTCGCCGAGGCCGACGCGCTGTTCATGGCCGCCGCGGTCGCCGACTTTCGACCTACTAACCCGCGTAGCGACAAGATCCGACGTTCAGTTGGCATGACCTCGATTGCCGTGGAATCCGCACCAGATTTGATGGCGACCGCCAACTTGAAAGCACCGGGCCATTGCGTGAAGGTCGCCTTCGCGCTAGAGCTAGGTGAGGGAGCAGAGGAGTCGGCGCGACGGAAACTGGAAGAGAAGGGTGCCCACCTCATCGTCGTCAACGATCCCAGCGAACCGGGTGCCGGATTCGGCGTTGAGACGAACCGGGTGACGATCATCGATACTTCCGGTATCGCCGAGCAGCTGCCTCAGATGCATAAGTCCGAAGTAGCGGATGAAATCCTCGATCGCGCCGAACGATTCCTTCCGGGTGACTGACAGAGAGAATGTAAGAGATCTTCTGGCCCGCTATCTCGAGCAGCGCGCTGAGCTGGGCCAGCGGGAGTGGTATCTCGACGATGCTACGGCCGCTCAATTCCTGAGCCGTCTCGGCGAGCCGGGGACCCGCTCCCCACGCGTTTCGCAAGTGCGGGAAGAGGCGGCAGCGCTGCCGGCCGGCGCCATCGGCGCAGACGGTTTCACGGCACTCCGAACCGAGGTCCTCGCTTGCACTCGCTGCCGTCTGTCCGAAGGTCGAACGACCGTCGTCTTCGGTGAGGGCGATCGGCACGCCGACCTACTGGTGGTCGGGGAAGCCCCGGGTCATGAAGAGGACCGCTCCGGTCGGCCGTTCGTCGGGCCCGCTGGGCAGCTACTCGACAAGATGCTCGCCGCCGTCGGTTTTCGGCGCGACGAGGTTTTCATCTGTAACGTCTTGAAATGTCGGCCTCCACAGAACCGCGACCCCGCGGCAGATGAAGTTGCGGCCTGCAGGCCTTATCTTGATCGACAGGTAGAGTTCATTCAGCCGAAAGCGATTTGTGCCTTCGGGCGTTTCGCCGCCCAGACGCTGCTGATGAGCGAGAGCTCTCTCGGGCGTCTGCGCGGTGCCCGGCACGATTTCATGGGGGTCCCAGTCGTGGTGACCTATCATCCGGCGGCGCTGCTGCGCAATGCGCAGTGGAAGCGACCGGCTTGGGAGGACCTGCAGCTGCTCCGCCGAGTCTACGACGAGGCGGGCGGCCGAGCACCAGGAGGTGAACGTGGCTGACTGGACGCCGCGGGGAGAGCCGGGTGCGGGGGGGAGCGGGGCGGGCGTGAGAGCGACTGGCGCTTTCGCCGACCGCCAAGCGCCTTGGTCGCCCGAGGCGGAAATCTCGGTACTGGGCGGAATGTTGATCGACGCCGATGCCGTGGCGAAGGCCATGGAGCTCGTCGACGACAGCATGTTCTACCGTGAGGCGAGCCGACGACTTTTCCGGGCCATGCGCCGCCTGTTCGAGCGAGGCGAGGCCATCGATCCTGTGACGCTCACCGAAGAACTGCGGACCAGCGGCGAGCTCGACTCCGTAGGCGGCCCCGCTTATCTGGCCGAGTTGATCGAAGCCGTCCCCACCGCCGCGAACATCGAGTACCACGCCAAGATCATCAAGGACAGGGGACTCCTGCGACAGCTGATTACGGCCTCGACCGACACGATCCGGGACGCCTTCGATACCAGTGGTGAGGCGGTTGAGGATACCATCGACAAGGCGGAGCAGCGGATTTTTCAGATCTCTCAATCGGGCCAGCGCAAAGGTTTCGTCTGGATCAAAGAGATCCTCTGGCCGGCGTTCGAGCACATCGAGCAGCTACAGCAGGCTGAGGGAGCTACCACGGGAGTACCCAGCGGATTCCCCGATCTGGATCACTACACGGCCGGCTTCCAGAAGTCGGACCTCATCGTGCTGGCGGGACGGCCGTCGATGGGCAAGACGTCGTTGGTGCTCAACTTCATCCAGCACGCGGCGATCGAGTACGGGACATCGGTCGCCTTCTTCTCGCTGGAGATGGCGAAGGAGGCGATCGTCCAGCGCTTGCTTTGCTCGGAAGGACAGGTCGATTCGTCACGTCTTCGCCGCGGCAAACTCACCGAGCAGGAGTACATGCAACTAGCCACCGCGGCTGGACACCTCAACACGGCGCCGATCTGGGTCGATGATACTCCGGCGATAACGGCGTTAGAGATGCGGGCGAAGGCCCG
>JBDHAI010000165.1:0-7812 GCA_039588155.1 Gemmatimonadota bacterium
CGCGAGGCCCTCGAGAAACAGCCGCTCGATCTGCCGTGCCTGCTCCTCGACCTTCTCTTCCAGGTGCAGGCGGTACTCGACGTTTTGCTTCAGAATGACGCGGTGCTCCAATGCGCGCTGCACGGCATGACTCAACTGGGGCAGCTTGAACGGCTTCACCATGTAGTCGTCGGCGTTCAAGCGGAGCGCCTCCACGGCGTAGTCCAGGTCGGCGTTTCCGGTGATTACGATGACCTGGGTGTCGGGCTGCCGTTCCTTGATCATCCGTAGCAGGTCGATACCGGTCATCTGCGGCATGTTGATGTCGGTCACCACAACGTCGAACTCGCCTTCGTCGAGCCGCTGCAGCGCCTCCACCGCAGACTCAACGGCGATGCAGTCGTGACCGTCGCGCAAGAGCCGCTTGCAGGCCGACTTCCGGATCAGATGCTCGTCGTCGACTACGAGGACACGAGCCTGGCCGGCGGCGGCGACCGCTGTGGCCGCCCCGACTCGTGCCTGATCGGATCGTTTGTCGCTCACGAGATCGTCACTCGCCATGATACCGACGGTATGCGGGACTCGGCGTGGCTTAGGTCACGCGTCTGAGCTTCGGCAGGGGGAGAGCCTACAGAAAAACGGAGCGGCCGCCTGGGAGAATGGCTTCGCGGCCTGCACAAGTATAGAAATCACCATCGCTTCGGTCAACGACGCCGAAATTCCGACGCCGCCGCCAAGGGCGAACCGACGTGCCGCAAACCCCCAGTACCACATCAAGTCAGTAGGTACAAGTCGTTGTAAAATAACGCATTTGATGATGTCAGGCCGCCCGGCACATCGCTTGCCCATGGTAGCTGCTGCCCGCCGCAGGCCCGCCGACAGCGAGACGATCCCCCGTCGCAAGAAGTGAGGCGTCATGCAGGTCTTTTCGGGATGGAATAAGCGAAAGCAAGGGAGGTCGCAGGGCAGGCGCTGGGCCTGCGCCCGCGGCTTTAGCCTATTCGACGTGATGTCGGCGTTGGTGGTGACCGGGGTTCTTTCCGCGACCGCTCTTCCCGTGGGCCGAACGAGTGTATCGACTTACCAGATGAACTCAGCCATACAGACGATGAGCCGGGACCTCGAGCAGGCCCGACTTAAGGCCTTGGAGAGCAACGGTGCCGTCACGGTCCGTTGTGAGTCCGACGAGACGTATTCGGTGGCCGGCAAGCTGCGCCGCCTGCCAGGTGGTGTACGCTTCTCTGACGTGAGTGCCGACTCGGTGGTATTCGGGCACCTGGGTGCCGTGAAGGACGGTGTCGCCCAGACCTTCGTACTGGTGAGCAAGGTCGAAGAAGAGGCCGAGCTACGCGTGCGTATCGCGGGGGCCGTGGAGGTGCGCAAGTGAGAATGTGCGAACGGGGTACGACGATTGTCGAGATCATGGTCGCCGTGGTCGTCCTCGGCGTCGGTGTTCTCCCCGTCATCGCGCTCATGGGTTCGGGCTACAGATACCAGGGTCAGGCGCGCCTCGACGTGCAGATGGCGACGATGGCCGAATCGAAAATAGAAGAGTTGATTGCGGTCGCCAGAACGGATCTCCCGGATACGGTGGCATTGTCGCCGGGAGGCAGCCTGGAGGCTGATGCCGCGGGTCATTTCGATTCCGTCGTGCACGAGGGGCGGACTTTCGCCCGTCGCTGGCAGGTCGAGTTGGGCCCGGCGGGCACGCGAGACGTGACGCTGCGAGTGACCGGCCAGCCGTCGGTGGGCCGCGCGATCGAAGTCTCGACGCAGGTGATCCATGACTAGGCGGCACGAGATGCTCCAGGACAACCCCCAGGCGGGGTTCAGCACGGTCGGCGCGATCGTGACGCTCGTGCTCTCGGCCCTCGTTCTGGGACAGTTGATGGTCATGGTCATCGACTCGCAACGCGGATTCCTTAAGAGCAACGCCAAGGTCAGCGCTGCAAGCAGTGCCCGCTACGCGCACTTGGCTCTGACTCGACTGATTCGCTTCGCTGGCGCCGATCCCCAGGGCATATCGTTCATCGGCATCGATCCTGACCCCCGCGGGCATGGCGCGTTCGACAACATCCGCTTGCGCGCCGACTTCAATCCCGCCGACGGGGACATCAGCGATTCCGGCGAGGACCTGACGTTCTGGCTATGGGGCGACACGGTGATGGTCAAGTGGGGATCCGACGCCGCGCCCGAGCCGTATCTCTTCGGCGTCGACTCGCTGGCCTTCGAGTATTTCAATCGAAACGGCGCGGCGATCACCGATCCAGACTTGGTGCCTTCGCACACGGCGTCCGTCCAGCTGACCGTCCGTGGCTCGACCGAGATTTACGGCGAGAAGCGGGGCGAGCTGTTGTCCGGTCGCGTGACGCTCAGGAATGGAGGGTAAGCAAGTGCAGGTCTCCATGCGCCACGGTAATTCCGGTATCGCTCTGTTCGCCGTCCTCTTGGGGCTGGGACTCCTGGGGACGGTGGCCGCGGCGGTCCTGGCCGTCGGCATCATCGAATACCGCACCTCTCGCGACTACCTCGCCGCCACAAAGGCCCGCCTGGTGGCCGATGCGGGTGTGAGCCACGCGATCGCCGTGATGGGCGGCCCCCTGGCCATGCGTGACTTCGACGAGATCCTGGTCGGCGCCGATGGCACGGAGACCGGGAACGGCGCCTACTGCGGGACCACTGACCCGCAGCCGACCCTCGACACACAGGCGCAGGGTGCCCCTACCGGTAGCCAGTGCATGATCGCCGGTGACACCACCGTGTACGATTGTGCCGCGCTGGCGGCTGAGTGCCAGGCCATGGATCCGAGCAGTGAGAAGTACGCCTACTATTGCACGGGCTTCAGCGAAGATGACAGCTGGTCCTACGATTGGAGCTGCGTTGGCGACGACGTCGGCGACGATGGTGTGCTGGCAGGATTCTACGAGCTGGAGACGTCAGAGGAGCTCCCGGCGGAAGGGAGAGACTACGCCGAGGGTTCGTATCAAGTCCGCGTGGTGAACGACGCCCAGGACCCCAGTGGCGATCCCTTCAACGACACCAACTTCCGTATCGTGACGATCGCCCGCGGCGAGTCCGCAGGCGGAGCCACGGCCGAAGTGAAGGCCTTGCTCGAGGCGCCGCCCTATCCGGCGGTCGTTACCAACGGCGACCTCTGGATCACGGCCAATGGCTCGATCCAGGGCGCCTGCGCGGGCGCGCACGCCAACGGGCGGATGGAGCTGTGGACCAATAAGGCGCTCTACGGGCCACATACGGCCGACACCGTGGTGCATTATGTGGAAGACCCAGCGGATATCGCCAAGATCAAATCGGGCGTACCGCCGATCAATGTGCCCGAGATAGACCCGCTCGACTACTGTTCGGATGCGGACTATATCCTACGGGACGGCTGGAAAATCAATATGACGGCCACCCCGGACAGCACGATCCTGGGCGGTGGCACCGATTGGAGCTGGAACCACTCGGCGAATACCTACAAGCTGGGCGGTCAGCCCAGTAACTTCGGCACGTTCTGTGTCCACGGTAACGTCTCCTACACCGCCTCGATCGGTACCGAAGCCGAACCCGTGCCGATCACCCTCCTCGCCACGGGCTCCGTCTCCATCGGCGGTAAGTCGAGGATCGCACCGGCCCATCCCGACGGTCTGCTGATCGTGTCGGGCGGCGACATCTATGTCGGCGGTCAGGCGGGCGCTCACTATTCCGGCTTGATCTACGCGGAGAACCAGTGTGGCTTCGGCGGCGGCCCCAACGTCGATGCGCTGGTTCTGTGTTATGACGAACCCGATACCTGGTCATACGAGGCCGACGACTTCGTGGATATGAACGAGGTCGGCGGTAGCACGATCATCACCTACGACTGCAGCGGACCGCGGCAATCTCCGCGGGTGACGGCCTGGTGGGAATGATGCGGAAGCGGACCTTGAAGACGGAACGACAGGCCCCACAGGCGGGCTCGAGACGGCGCTGGACGCCCTCGCGAGTCTACGCGCGTGGCATCGCCCTGTCGCTCCTCTTCCTGGGTCTCCTCGGCGCCGGGACGACGGGGCAGGATCTGCCGCCGGACGTCCAGTACTCATTCATGACCAAGATCCTGACCTACGATCGAGCCCTCAAGGCACGAGCAGGCGACACGATTACGGTCGGAATCGTCTATCAGAGCAACTTTGCCGCGTCGCGCAGCACCAAGGACGAGCTGGTTCTGGCCATCGAAAAATCGCCGGTAGAGCGGATCCGGGGACTCCCCATCGCCTACGTCACGATCGACGCGAGCCGAGGGCGCCTGTCCGCCGACGAGCTGGCACGGCTCGGCGTCACGGTACTGTACGTCACCCCACTCAGCGGCATTGAGACGGAATCGATCGCCGAGATCTGCCGGGCCAGCCGGGTTCCCAGCATGACCGGTGTCTCCGAACAGGTCGACGCCGGTGTCGCGGTCGGGATCCTCCACGACGGATCGAATCGGGTCTTCCGCGTGAACCTGAGCGAGGCGAAGCGGCAAGGCGCCGACTTCAGTTCGCAGTTCCTCAAACTGGCGCGCATCGAGCGATGATGGCGGAGCACTGGCGCGATGAATAGCCCGAGGTCGATCCTGGACGCCCGTCAGTTCACGGTGAGGACCAAGCTCGCCCTCGGTGTGACTCTGCTCCTCGGCTGCATCTCTTTCTTCATCTACGTCTACTTTCCCGGGCGCCTCGAGCAGCAGGCCGAGTCGGCGCTCGTCAACAAGGCGGAGAGCATCGCCGATGCGATGGCGTACGCGGTCAGCCCAGCGCTGCTGTTCGACGATCGTGAGACGGTGCAGGGATACCTGAACGATGCGGGGCACAATGAGGATCTGGTCTATATAGTCGTCCTCGACAATGCCGGTGACATATTCGCCGGGATTCGTAAGGACCGAGCAGGGTCGCTCGTGCACTTGGCTTCGGCAGCGACGATTCGGAGGGCGCGGGACGACGCTGTGCTGTCGACGGTGAGCCCAATCAGGTCGGGTAGCGAGCAAGTCGGCCGGCTGTACTTGGGAGTCTCAACCGAGCCGCTGCAACGCCAGGTGTCTGAGAGTCGCTACATGACGGCGCTCATCAGCGTAATCATCTTCATCGCCGGTCTACTAGGCACCTTCGCGATCAGCACGCTAGTCACGCAGCGGTTGAACCGCATAGCTCGAACTGTCGATGTGATATCTGGCGGCGACCTGGCCAAACGGGCACCGGTGTCCGGCAGTGACGAGATCGCTGACCTGGCACGTTCGTTCAACACGATGGTCGACCAGGTCGAAGCCGCCCAGTCGGCGCTGCGCCGGACGAATCTCTCTCTCGAAGTCCGTGTGGCGGAGCGGACCCGCGAACTGAAGCAAGAGGCCACCGGTCACAAGCAAACAGCGGAAGAGCTGCGCAGAAGTGAGGAGCGCTTCCGGGCCATGTTCCAGTCGGCGGGCATGGGAATCGTGCTGGTCGATCGAAGTGGTACGGTGTTGAGCAGCAATCCTGCGCTGCGCCACGCTCTGGGTTGTGCCGAAGAAGACCTCCACGGTCGCGTGCTTGCGGAATTCGCACACGAGGAGGACTCACCGTCGATTGCCAGACTCTTCAAGGAGTTGGTCACCGGCAAACGCGAGCGGTTCGAGGCGGAGATTCGCTGCCATCGGGCGGACAGCTCTCTGATGTGGAGCCAGCTCACCTTCTCGTCCCTGCCGAGCGGTGATGGACGGCCGCAATTCGCCATCGGCATGTTCGATGATATCACAGAGCGCAAGCGGCTCGAGCGCGAGCTCGAGGAGGCGCAGAAACGCGCGCTGCTCCGCGAACGAGATGGGCGGGAGCAGGCCGAACAGACGGCCGAGAAGCTGTCGCACTACCCGCGCATGAACCCGAACCCCGTCGCAGAGGTGACGCGCGACGGAAAGCTCAGCTACCTCAACGAGTCAGGAACGAAGTTGGCAGAGCAGGTCGGAGCTTCCGACCCGGCGGCCATCCTGCCTCCCGGCATTCAAAACATCGTCCAGGAATGTCTGGACAACGGCGAGAAATGCAGCGGCTATGAGACTATAGTCGACGGGGTCACGCTCACCTGGTCGTTCTACCCGATCGTGCCGAATGATGTGGTCTATGGCTACGGCTTCGACATCAGCCAGCGCCTGGAGCTCGAGACACAGCTTCGCGAGGCTCAGAAGCTGGAGGCGGTCGGACGCCTGGCCGGCGGCGTCGCCCACGACTTCAACAACGTGCTGATGGCTATCACCGGGCTCAGCGATATGCTGCTCGACGAGCTCCGCGACGGTGACCCGATGCGGGAAGACCTGCAGGAGATCCAGAAGGCCGCCGATCGCGCCGCATCGCTCACGCGCCAACTGCTGGCCTTCAGCCGCAGACAGATGCTGAAGCCGGTCGAGCTGGACCTCAACGCCGTGATGGCCGACATGCAAAAGATGGTGCGGCGGTTGATCGGCGAGGATGTGGAGCTGGTCACCGTCCTCGAGTCGGATCTGTGGCGAGTCGAGGCGGATCCCGGGCAGGTCGAGCAAGTGCTCATGAATCTGGCCGTCAATGCTCGCGACGCGATGCCACAAGGCGGCAAGCTGATGATCGAGACCCGCAATCAATGGAACAGGGATGAGCGAGGAGACACGCAAACAGGTCTTCGAGCCCTTCTTCACCACGAAGGAATTGGGTAAGGGAACGGGACTCGGGTTGTCCACCTGCTACGGCATCATCAAGCAGACGGGCGGTAGCATCACGGTCGAGAGTGAAGTCGGAAAAGGAACGACCTTCAGGATTCTGCTGCCGCAGGCGGATGAGGCGGCGGAGGTCGCTGTCCAGCAGTCCGTTGAACATCCACCGCTCAGCGGCTCCGAGACCATCTTGCTGGTCGAGGATGAAGACGCAGTGCGCAACCTGGCCTCTCGGGCCTTGCGCAAGCAGGGGTACACCGTCATGGAAGCCGCGCACGGCGGTGAGGCCCTGGATATCGTTCAACGGCTGGAGGTGCCGGTCGATCTCCTCGTCACCGACGTGGTGATGCCTCAGGTCAGCGGCCGCGAACTGGTGGAGAAGCTGGCGGTCCTCTCTCCCGAGACCGAAGTCATCTACATGACGGGCTACACCGACGATGCCATCATCCACCACGGCGTGCTCGATTCCGGGATTGAGCTCATCCAGAAACCGTTCAAGCCGCGCGTGCTACTGGAGAAGGTCCGCGAGGTGCTCGACGGTAAGGCAGCGCTGGTCCGCGGAGCCGCGTGATCGCGTACACAGGTAGACAAGTAGACAGGTAGACGCGTAGGCAGGTAGACGAGTTGGCACGTACTCGTATCCGGCTACGCGTTTTAGTCTTTAGCGCGTCTACTTCTCCACCCAGCTACTTGTCCACCCGCTCACCGTCTACCCGTCTACCCGTCCACTCGTCCACCCGGCACTCCTCCTTGACTCGTTTCCGCCACTCAAAGAGATTACAGCGTTCAGCTTTGAATATCGCCCAACGAATCGTGGAGCGCCCTCTGGCCCCAAGGGTAAACACGACAGGAAGTTACCTGCCTCGCAAGCTGCGAGGGCGAGCCCAGTCCATGCTCGGCCCTCGCCGTTTTCTGCTTTTCTTTGAGCTCATTCACCCCCGAACGGAGGTCCCTGTCATGAGAAGACTCGCTTTGCTCTTCACCCTAGTCCCTGCGCTTGCCGTGCTCGGCTGCGAGCCGCAGGCACAGCAGGAAACCGCGGAGACCATCGAAGCCGCCAGCATGGGCATGATGTTGCCGGCGACCACGGCGTCCGACGCGGCGCTCGCCGAGTTCAACTCGGCGATGGATGCGTGGGATGTGGGACGGTGGCAGGACGC
>JBDHAI010000166.1:0-6077 GCA_039588155.1 Gemmatimonadota bacterium
GTATCGCCGACGCCCTCGAGGGGCGCCTGGGGCCGGGTTGGAGTCCCGCGGCCTGGGAGAATTCGCTAGCCAACGCCCGGGCCGAGATGCGCCGGCGGGTGCTCGCGGAGTCGGACTACACCCGGCTCCAGATGAAGGTCAGGCTGGTGGGGGAGGACGGGGCCGAGCACTCGCTCGGGAGTCTGGTGGAGGATCGCGTGACCTTCCTGGCCTACTGGCACCGGAGCTCCTCTCCCTCTCTCGGGGATCTGCCGGCCCTGCAGATCGCGGCGGAGCGCCTCGCGACGGAGGGCATCAACGTCGTCACCGTGACGGCGGAAGGCCCCTCCGAGTCATTGACGAGGTTCCTGCGAGAGGGGAAGTACACCTTCCCCGTATTCCACGACGAATATGGCGGGGCGGGCGCGGTTCTCGCTGGCTGGACCGAGCCGCGCTACCTGGTGATCGATAGACTCGGACGGGAACGCTTCGCCAGCAGCGATCTCCAGCGGGCGGTCAGGTTCGCGTTGATACTGAAGTCGCAGAACATGCTCGCCCAGCTAGCGCCACAGTCAGACGCCCGCCAGTCGCCGCCGTCGGCGACTGGCTACGGACCCCACCCCGCGGTGGAAGGCGTGCAGTGAGGCCACCGCGGATCATGTCCCACCCAGCAGCGTCAGCTGCGACTGTTCTCCGCTGCGAGGGGTGCCCGCCGTTCGGGCGCCCCTCGCCACTTCCTCGTGACGCGGATGCGGTGGTGGCAGTGAAGGATGGTTGGATTGGCGCGTTCGTCAACTCATAGCCTCTAAACGACATGGCGGGAACGGACTGGCTGTTCGTGTTGGGCACCGGGCTGATAATCTATCTCCTCGTCCATCGCAGGCTGGTTACCATCGATAGGCTGCGGACCCAGCACGAGGAGTCGCCAGCCGAGCGCCGCGAGGTGCAGCGGAAGCTCAGCGAGAAGGAGCGCGTCCTCCAGGCCGCACGGCTGGAGAGCATCGGTCAACTGGCAGGTGGCATATCCCACGATTTTAATAACGTACTGGTCGCCATCCTGGGCTACTGCGAGATGCTTCTCTGCCAGGTCGATGCGGCGAGTCCGCTGCGTCAGGATGTGATCGAAATACAGAAGGCGGCGAAGCGCGGCTCGGCGCTCGCCGGTCAGCTGCTCGCGTTCAGCCGGAAGCGGGAATCCCTGCTTAGCGTCGTGAGCCTGAACGACGTAGTGGACGAGCTGGTCGGCATGCTCGGCCGCTTGGTGGGGACAGGCGTTAAGCTGAACACCAGGCTTGATCCGGCTCTTGGATATGTCAAGGCTGACGCGACTCAGCTTGGGCAGGTCGTGATGAATTTGGTGGTAAACGCCAGGGACGCGATGCCGGATGGCGGAAACATCACCATCGAGACGGCCAACGCCGAACTGGACGAGGAGTACGCTGCGGCCCACCCGAGCGCGAAGCCCGGGCCGCACGTGATGCTCGCGGTGAGGGACACGGGTTTCGGGATGGACGAGGCGACCCAGTCGCGAATCTTCGAGCCCTACTTCAGCACCAAGGGGCCGGGGAAGGGCACCGGCCTGGGCCTCTCGACGGTCTACAACATCGTGAAAGATAGTGGTGCCAACATCTGGGTCTCCAGCACACCCGGAGTGGGCACGATCTTCAGACTCTACCTGCCCCAGGTCAGCGAGGCGGGCGCGCCGCTGGTGGCCCGGGAGGCGCCGGCCGAGCTTCCAGGCGGGCGCGAGACGATCCTGGTGGTGGATGATGAAGAGGCGCTTCAGCTTCTCATGAGCCGGGTACTCGAGCGGTTCGGCTACAGCGTGCTTGTGGCCGGGGATGGAAAGTCGGCGTCGGAGCTGGCTGGCGGATACGAGGGGCCAATACATGTAATGATCACGGATCTCATGCTGCCAGAGATGACAGGTCTCGATCTGGCCGAACGTCTGGCGGGATCACGTCCCGAGATGAAGGTGCTCTACATCTCTGGTTACGACGATCTGGATGTCGTCCGGCCCGGCGCGTTCAAACCGGGGATGGCGTTCCTAAAAAAGCCATTTACTCCCTCGGCCCTCGTCCGGAAGCTGCGGCACGCGCTGGACACGTCAGCGGGTGATGCTGAACGGAAGCTCCTCGACCATTCACCTGCGTAACCAACGGGCGTTTGACCCGCTACATTGAGTTACCGTTTGCCAACGAGTATTTCCGTCATGGAAAAGGCCCGGAGGATTTCCTCCGGGCTTGGCGCTTGTGGTAGCTCTTTCCTAGGGGCGTTACTCGCTGCTAAGCTGCTACCTCCACCACACTCTGGGGAGAAGCCGTAGTCCCGGATTGGAGAGCCGGAGGGTTCCAATGACGAGACATCATGCCGAGGAGCGATCGATGCTCGAGTCCCGCGTCCCGCGCCACACCCGACCGCTCGCCCCGGTGCGCGCCGCGGCGAGTTGCGGGACGCTCGTGTCCCTGGCGGTGGCCGGGATCATCGCGGTATCGGCCTCCTGCGCGCCCGCTCGCCAGGAGGCATCCGCGGGCGGCACCTACGATGACCTGCTCGCCCTGTTCGACGAGTGGCGCGCCTTCGAGAGCCCCAAGTTCGTGGACGGCGTGCCTGACTACTCCGCCAGCGCGATGGCCGCGCAGCGCGCCGAGCTCCCGGGTTGGCAGGCCCGGCTCGACGGCTTCGACATCCAGGACTGGCCCGTCGCCCAACAGATCGACTGGCACCTGGTGTGGGCGGAGATGAACGGCCTCGAGTTCGACCACCGTGTGCGTCGGCCCTGGGAGCGGGACCCCGCCTTCTACGTCACCATCTACCCCGCACAGAGCGACGTGCCCGCCCACGAGGGCCCGGTGATCCACGGGTGGATCGACCTCTGGCTCTACGACTATCCGCTGTCCAGAGAGGCCGCGGCGGAGCTGGCGGAGCGCATCGGGGCCACGCCACGGATCTTGGAGGGTGCCCGGGTCAACCTCACGGGTAATGCACGTGACCTCTGGCTGGCCAGCCTCCGCTCCTTCCGCGGGCAGGTCGCGGACCTCGAGCGCCTGGGCGAGCGGGTCGCCGGAACGAGCGCCGAACTCGATGCGGCGATCGTCGCCGCACGTGAAGCCACGAAGGCCTTCATCGGGTGGCTCGAGCAGGAGGCCCCCTCGAAAACGGGTCCCTCGGGTGTGGGAAAGGACGAGTACACCTGGTACATGCAGAACGTCCACCTCGTCCCCTTTTCCTGGGAGGAGCAGGTCACGCTCATGCGTCGGGAGCTGGCGCGGGCGCACTCGTCGCTGCGACTGGAGGAGAACCGGAACCGGGACCTCCCCCACCTGCAGCGCATCGACGACGCCGACGAGTACGACAGGCGGTTGAAGGACGTGGTCACCCGGTACATGGAGTTCCTGGACGAGGAGGTTATCCACACGATCGAGGAGTGGATGGACCCCGCGCTCCGCGCACAGATGGGCAGCTTCAGTCCCGCGGGCCCGGACGAACTCCGGAGCTTCTTCCAGGAGGTGAACTACCGGGACCCCATGGTGCTGATGACACACAAGCACCACTGGATCGAGCTTGCACACATCAGGGAGAAGCCGCATCCCAGTCCGATCCGGAGCGCCCCTCCACTCTACAACATCTACGACAACCGCTCGGAAGGGTTCGCAACAGGGGTGGAGGAGATGATGATGCACGCCGGACTCTACGACGGCTCTCCCCGCTCGCGGGAACTCGTCTGGATCATGCTCGCGCAGCGCGCCGCACGGGCGCTCGCCGGCCTCTACCTGCACGGTCACGAGTTCACGATGGAAGAGGCGGTGGAGTTCGCGGGGCGATGGACGCCCCGGGGTTGGCTGCCGGACGCCGACCTGGTCCGAGGCGAGCAGCAACTCTACCTCCGCCAGCCAGGCTACGGTACCAGCTACGTGACCGGGAAGATCCAGCTCGAGGAGCTGATCTCCGAGGTGGCGCTGGAGCGGGGGGACGCGTTCACCCTCGGGAGCTTCTTCGACGACTACTTCAGAGCCGGCGTCATCCCGCACACGCTGGTGCGCTGGGAGATGACCGGCCAAAAAGATCCGATTCTGATGGGGGGCGGGGCCAGGGAAGGCGACTGATCGAGCCGGGTTTGAGGATCGGTTGATAGTCTTGCCATACGCCCCTCAACTCCTGTCCGCTGTTCGCTCTCCCGTTGACGTTCTGATGACGGGTGAGGAGTACGCTGCTGTCCGAGGGCCCGCTCGTTGGGATCTCGAAACAGAGGCGCATTTGCACTAGATTGGAGGGGTAGCGGAATGAGGACTCTGTGTCGTGGGGAGACGATGAAGTATCGCGTTCTGATCGAACAGGACGAAGACGGGATTTTCGTGGCGGAGGTTCCGTCGCTGCCGGGCTGCGTGTCGCAGGGATCGACACGGGAAGAGGCGCTTGCCGGGATCCGGGAGGCGATCGCGCTGTACGTGGAGAGCCTCGAGGCGCGCGGCGAACCGGTCCCACCGCCGATCACGGAGGAGATCGTGGAAATCTAACGTGTCCGAGCTGCCCGTCGTCTCGGGCCGCGAGACCGTCAAGGCGCTCGGCAAAGTGGGCTTCGAGTTCGATCGGCAACGCGGCAGTCACATTATACTCCGCCAGTCTCAACCCCCTCATCGAAGAATCGTCGTACCCGACCACAAAGAGATCGCCAAAGGTACCCTCCGTTCTGTCATCCGGCATGCCGGCCTGACTGTAGAGGACTTTGCCGGGCTGTTATAGGCACGACGAGGCGCTGTGGTGCTGGGCTTCCCAGCCGCGAATTGAGAATCCCCCAACACGTGAGCGATACTCGTTATCGCGGTCTGTAGGGCAGCGCGGCAGTAGCGCGGAGGTGCCCCAGTTTCGCCACGGAAAAGCCCGGAGGATGTCCTCCGGGCTTGGCGTTGTGGACCGACGCACCCGGCGGCCCCTACACGGGCCCCGTATCGCCCGCCCCCTTTCGCGTCGAGATCTTGAAGGGCAGATAGGCCGGGCACGATCCCACGAAGCTGGTGAGCAGGAAGATCACCGCGATGATGCCGAGGATGATCGCGACCGTTCCGCTGATCACGTTTGTGAAGTAGAGCACGCCGACCGCGACGGCGATCAGCGTCCGGATGGCCCGGTCCGCCGTTCCCATGTTCTTGTTCATACGGTTCCCTCCAGCTGAGAGCTCACGATTTCACCTCAGAACAGCCATTGCGCCAGCAACACGAGCCCCACTATAACGCCCACGAAGAGCAGGCAGGCCAGCACGAGCCGCAACGCCTTAGTCATAATGCTCCAGAAGTTGAGCTGCGGGGGCAGCGCCGGGAAAGACTAGCCAGCCAGGCCGACGCGCTCCAAAAAGTTCTGAAACCGCGTCTCGCCGCGCAGCGGATCGACGATGCGGTCGTTGAAGAAGGTCACATTCCCTATACGCTATTCTACCGCCAGAGTCAACGCGTCCGCAGCGGGGAAACGCGATCGGCAAACTAGCCGTCGGCGACCTGGAAAGAGATCGGTAGTTGTATCCAGACGGGCACGTGCCGGTCGTGGTTCAGCGCCGGCGTGAACGAGAACTGCGCAAGCGCCTTCAACGCGGCGCGGTCGAGCTTGTCGAAGCCCGAGCCCTCGTGGACCTGGCAGTTCTTGACCGTCCCGTGCTCGTCGATGAATGCCCAAACGACCACCCTTCCGCCGATACCGGCATCGCGCAGCAGCTTCGGGTACAAATCCCGTACGATCTCGGTCGCCCGGTCCGGATTCTTCAGCTCGGGCGCGACGGTGTAAGGAGTGAACGTTGGCTGCTCGGCGAGCCCGAGCGAACTGGTCGCGGGGGGAGGCGGCAGCTTATCGACCGGGTTCTCCTCAAACGTCGTCGGCGCGATCGTGATATCCTCCTCGAGCGCCGCCTCGGCGACAACCGGTACGGCGGGACGCTGGATCTGCTCCGGCGGCGGTGGAATCTCCACCTCGGGAGGCAATTCGATCGCCGCGAATTCCGTTACACCGAAGCGGAAGTCGGCGGCGGTCAGCGTCGGAAAGAAGGAGAAGACGGTGAAGTGGATGGCTGTCGCCAGGATCATGCTGCCCCAGAACCAACACGTGCAGCG
>JBDHAI010000167.1:0-8407 GCA_039588155.1 Gemmatimonadota bacterium
AGATCGACCGCTGGGAGACAGAGTTCCTGTATCAGGTTTCTCTGCCCACTGGGCTGGGCTCGAATCCAGTCGGGCTCGACCGCGGACAACTCGGCAGCACGTA
Organism: Gemmatimonadota bacterium; assembly: GCA_039588155.1. Lineage (GTDB taxonomy): Bacteria > Gemmatimonadota > Gemmatimonadetes > Palauibacterales > KS3-K002 > JBDHGH01. Next base: position 104 of record JBDHAI010000167.1, read on the forward strand.
CGTGCTGAAGGCGCGACGCGTGGGCCCGAGGGTCCTGCTCATCGAGCCGAACTACCGTTTCCGGGCTCTGTCCGACAACCCCGATGAGGTCAGAGCCGTCGAGGAAGCGTTCGCACCTTCGACCCATTGGGGCTTCAAGATGGTGGCCCAGTCTGATGAGCGGGCGTTGGTGGACGCGACCGACTTCTTCATGCGCGACGCCCACGGTGTCGCCCTCCAACTGGAGGATCGTGGACAGGGTAAGTTCGAGCTCGACCGCAGTCGCAGCGTATTCTATTTGCCTCGAACGAGAACATTCCCGCTCAACACGGAGGTGGAGGCGCTGCTGACGTTCACCAGCGAGCGGCCCGGCCGGCTCGTGAGCAGTACCGCCGCCAGTGGCAGCGCGGTCACGTTGCGGCTACACCACTCGCTGGTTCAGCTACCGACCGACGGCTATCGGCCGCGTCGCACCGATCCCCGGGTAGGGGTGTCGGGAATCCGCTTCCACGACTATGCCAGGCCCATCGACGAACCGCTGGTGGTTCAGTGGGCCCGGCGACACCGGCTCCAGAAGAAAGACCCCAACGCCGAACGTTCCGAGCCGCTGGAGCCGATCATCTACTACCTCGACCGCGGAGTCCCGGAGCCGATCCGCGCTGCGCTGTTGGAGGGCGCCGCTTGGTGGAACGTCGCCTTCGAAGCGGCGGGGTTCATCGACGCTTTTCGAGTTGAGATGTTACCTGAAGCCGCAGATCCTATGGATTTGCGTTACAACATGATACACTGGACTCACAGATCGACGCGCGGTTGGTCCTACGGCTCCAGCGTCGTCGATCCCCGCACCGGTGAGATCCTCAAGGGCAACGTGAATCTGGGGAGCCTGCGGCTCAGACAGGACTACATTCTCGGCACGGGGCTCACACCGCCGCTCGCGGCCGAGATCGCGATCTGCGATGCGGCCGCCGGCCCGACGTTCGAATACCTGGCGGGGTTTGCCGACGGAGTCGATGCCGTGGAGCTGGCCCTGGCCCGGGTGCGGCAGCTGTCCGCGCACGAAGTCGGGCACACGCTGGGGTTCGCCCACAATTACATCGCCAGCACTTACGCAGATCGCGCCAGCGTGATGGACTACCCCGCGCCCCGAGTCGGGATCACTGAGGGCGGCGGCCTCGATCTCTCCGACGCGTATGGAGTGGGCGTTGGCCTTTACGACAAGTTCGCGGTCAAGTGGCTCTACAGCGATTTTCCCGACGGGATCGATGAAGACGCGGCGTTAGATGATATCATCGATGAAGGACTGGAGGCCGGCATCCGTTTTCTCACCGACCAGGACGCGCGCCCGGCCGGGGCGGCGCATCCGTTGGCGGCGCTCTGGGATAACGGGTCGGATCCCGTGGCCACTTTGCGCCACGAGATCGAGGTGAGGCGGATCGGCCTGGGGGCGTTCGACGTGACCGCCATCCAACCCGGTCAGCCGCTCGCCTCGCTGGAGGAGGTGCTGGTGCCGCTCTACCTGCACCACCGTTATCAGCTGGAGGCGGCGGCTCACAGCCTCGGCGGCGCCGACTACAACTTCGCCGTGCGCGGCGACGGACAAGTGCCGATAGCGATCGTCCCGGGCGACAAACAGCGCGCTGCCCTCGACGCGATGCTCCTGACCCTGGAGCCCGCGTTCCTGGCGATCCCCGAGCGTATCCTCGCGATCATTCCGCCACGAGCCTTCGGTGTGGCGAGCGGCGAAACGTTCGCCAAGGCGACGAGTCCGACCTTCGATCCATTCGGCGCGGCGGCGAGTGCGGCGGACCTCACCGTCTATTTTGTTCTGCAGCCGCAGCGCATGGCGCGTTTGGTGGAGTTCCACACCCGCGAGCCTGACTACCCGGGCCTGGGTGAGGTGGTCGAGGCCGTGTTGCGGTCGACCTGGTATGCCCCCCCCGAGCTGACGCCGTACCACCAACAGCTTCGCCAGGTCGTCGAGCGCGTGGTTCTGGACCGGCTGATGGCGGGAGCGGCCAGCGCCGAGAACACGCCTCAGGTTCGCGCGGTCCTCACGGAGCAGCTCGCTTCGCTGGTCGAGTGGTTGGCCGCTCGAGAGGCTCTGACCGCGCACCAGGAATTGGCGTTGGACGACCTCCTGCGCTGGCAGCAGCGACCGGAAGGTCTGAAACCGGTCAGCGATCCCGCGACACTGCCGCCCGGTAGCCCGATCGGAGGCGAGTAGACGGGCGGACGAGGTCGCGATACGGGTCCATCGACGACTCGCTCAATCCAGCAGCTCTGGCAGTTCCTGCTCGAGCCAGAGATGCTCGCCATTCAGTACGTTCTGGGCAAAGCGATACGTCGCTGTGTCGTCGTTCCTGAACACGTCGCGGAATAGATCCTTGACCCTGCGGCGGCTTTGCCGGCAGAAGATGTCGGCGGCCTCTATGGGCGCCTCTCCGGTCTCAGCCTTGGCGAGCGCGGTCGCGCGTGACATCGTCACGGCCATGGCGAACAGCTCGGCGCCGATGTCGACCAGTCGACCGAGCACGGCCTGGCGCTTCTCGAGCCTGGGCCCGAAGCGCACGATGGAATGCAAGAGTGTCCGCGCCAGTCGGCGTGATGCCCGATCGATGAAGCGGGTATGTTTGGCCAGCGGGCCGAACTCCGCATACCGGGGCCAGCGTCCCCAGCCCAGCCAGCGACTCGGGTACCACCAGACGTAGAAGGCCGCGGCGCCCAGGAGTGCCTTGAGCTTCGCGGCAGCGGTGGCTTTCGGATCGACGAGGGCTCCCGCCACGGCCAGGTGCGTGTCGAGCGCCTCGCGGGCGATGAAGAGCCGCATGATCTCGGTGGAGCCTTCGAAGATGCGGTTGATGCGGGCGTCGCGGAGCATCCGCTCGACGGGGATTGGGCGCTCACCGCGCGCGGCGAGCGAGCTCGATTTCTCATACCCGCGGCCGCCGCGGATCTGTAACGCGTCGTCGATGATCTGCCAGGCGGACTCGGTGTTGAACAGCTTGGCTACGGCGGCCTCGAGGCGGATATCGACGTCACCGCGGTCGGCCAACGCGGACGCGATGTCGGCGACCGACTCGAGGGCAAAGGCACCGGCCGCCATCGAACCCAGCATCTGGGCGACGGCGTCGTGCCTGCCGATGTTGGTGCCCCACTGCACGCGCTCGGTCGCCCACTCCCGCGAGATCTCCAGCGCGCGCTTGGCTCCGTAAGCCGAGCTCATCGGCAGCGTCAGCCGGCCGGTGTTCAGCGTCACCAACGCCAACTTCAGCCCCGCGCCCTCTTTCCAGAGTACGTTCTCTTTGGGAATACGGACGTTGTCGAAGTTGATCACAGCGTTGTATATGGCGTCGAGGCCGAGGAAGTGACAGCGATGGGTGACCTCCACTCCGGGCCAGTCGGTCTCGACGATAAACGCCGTGATTCGGCGCGGTCCGGTTCGAGCCATTACGACGAGCAGCTCGGCAATAGTCCCGTTGGTCGTCCAGACCTTCTCGCCGTTAAGGACGTACGCGTCCCCATCTTCCGTCAACTCGGCGGTCGTCGTCATACGCGCCGGGTCCGAACCCACGTCCTTTTCAGTCAGCGCGAACGCCGAGATCGCTCCCGCGGCCAGCTTCGGCATGTACTTCTGCTTCTGATCCTCCGTCCCGAATAGCTTGAGGGGCTGCGGCAGTCCGATGGATTGATGAGCCGACAGCAGGGCGACCAGTGAGCCGTCGACCGCCGTGACTTTACCGATCGCCTTGACGTAGTTGCGCTGCGAGAGCCCGAGCCCTCCGTACTTCTTGGGGATCTTGATACCGAAGGCGCCGATCCGCTTCAGTTCGCCGACGATCTCTTCCGGTATCTCTTGCTCCCGCTCGACCCGGTCCGAGTCCATCTTCGCCAGGGTGGCCTCGAGTCGCGCGAAGAACTGGCGGGCCAGGCGTTCGTCCTCGGGATCGCTCTCCGGGTACGGATGTATGAGGTCCAGCCGCAGGCGGCCGCCGAAGAGCTCGCGCATGAAGCTCGGGCTTGTCCATTCCTTCTCTCGGGCTGCTTCAGCCACTTCGCGTGCCTCTTGCTCGCTGACCTGTGGTTCGGCCTGCTTCTTCTCGGCTACCGTCGACGACATATCTAAGCACCTCCAAGTACCACTTCATCTCGCTTCGGGACTTCCTTCCTTGTCGCCCCTCGGACAATTGCGAGGGCGCTTCGGTTCACGCCTGGCTGCCGTTCTGGTCCGCATCAGGCCGGAAGAGGGACAATAAGCAACACTCGACACGAATCCAAGCAATCGGCTATGGGTGGTCGGAGATATCGACCCCATGCGCTTGCCCTGCCTGCCGACGGTTGAGTGTTGGGGCTGCCGAGGGCACATTACCTGCAGCTTCATTATATATCCATGCCCTATCCACGGGCACTGAACCGCTCGCTCGAGCGCCCTAGCCAAAGGGAAGACGATGGCCGAACCCCGCACTCCGACCGGTGTGCTCCGTGAGGAGCACCAGCTCATCCTCAGGGTCCTCGATGTCCTGCAGAAGATAGTCGAAAACGGTGGGGCCGGAGACTGGGACGTCGACGCCATGGAGGAGTGCGTGGCGTTTTTCCGGCTCTTTGCCGACGCATGTCATCACGGCAAGGAAGAAGACCTCTTGTTTCCCGAACTGGAAACCCGCGGCATGTCCAAGGACGAGGGGCCGATCGCGGTCATGCTGCTCGAGCATCGCCAGGGCCGGGCACTGGTGGCCCAAATGGCCGAGGGGCTGGAAGGGGCACGCAAGGGCGAGGAAGTCGGGACCGCCAAATTCGACAGTGCGGCGCGCGCCTACATCGAGCTTCTGCGCCGACACATCTTCAAAGAAGACAACGTACTGTTCAACATGGCCGACTTCATGTTCGACGCGCCAGGCTGTCAGCGGCTGTGCGGAGGTTATGATGCTGTGTGCGCGCGACGTTTCGAGGGCCAAACAAAGGACGAACTCGAGATCCTCGCAGGCAACCTTCTGAGCCGGTATGGCCATCCATAGAGGTAACACCACGATTGAACCCTTGATGGCTCAGCCTGGCTTCCGTAGCGTGCCAAACCTGACGTGCGAGACTACAGAATCCGTACAATCTCACCAAGGAAGGGCTGATATGAGCGGACTTCACAAATTCGCGCTCAGGGGCATTTCTGTGCTGATGCTCGCTGCCGTGCTTACGCCGGGCAGCGCCGCGGCGCAGACCAAGCTCCTGAGGTTTCCCGACATCCACGGGGACCAAGTCGTGTTCGTCTACGCCGGCGATCTGTGGGTGGCAGCGAGCGCGGGCGGCACAGCGACACGCTTGACCGCACACCCGGGTCAGGAGCTGTTTCCGAAGTTCTCGCCGGACGGCCAGTGGATCGCTTTCACCGGCCAGTACGACGGTGACGAGCAGGTCTACGTCATGCCCTCGAGCGGCGGGGTGCCGAGACAGCTGACCTACTACCCCGCCCGCGGACCGCTGGCGCCGCGCTGGGGCTATGACAACCAGGTCTACGGCTGGACCCGCGACGGCGCTGTGCTGTTCCGGTCGCTGCGCGGCGACGGCTGGGACCTGACGGACAGCCGCCTGTATACCGTACCGAGGGAAGGTGGGCTGCCGGAAGCGCTGCCGATGCCGGTGTCCGGAGCTGGGGCGCTTTCGCCGGACGATCGTCGGGTCGTCTACTCGCCGTTGTTCCGAGACTTCCGGAGCTGGAAGCGGTACGAGGGCGGTTGGGCGCAGGAATTGTATATTTTCGATCTCGCGTCGAACGATGCGCAGCAGATCACCGACCATCCGAGGGCGGACCGCGATCCCATGTGGATCGGCCAGCTGATCTCCTTTACCTCGGACCGCGACGGCACGCTCAACCTCTATTACTCCGATCCCGCCAGCGGCGCGACAACGCAGCTGACGCGCAGCACGACATGGACGGGGAGCTGGTCATCTACGACGTCGGCTCGAACAACTCGACGCCGATCTCCATCAACGTACCCACCGACGGCCTGGCGATGCGTCCGTCGCGAATCAGCGTCTCCGGCAACGTCGAGGGCTGGGCGCTCAGCCCCAAGGGCCAGCGGGCTCTATTCGTGGCGCGAGGCGACGTGTTCACCGCGCCGATCGAAGACGGCCCCACCCGGAACCTGACGAAATCCTCCGGCGCTCATGACAAACACGCCCGCTGGTCGCCCGATGGCTCGAAGATCGCCTTCGTGAGTGACATGAGCGGCGAGGAGGAGATCTACGTCATCAGCCAGGACGGCATGGGCGAGCCGGAGCCGCTGACCAGCGGCAGCACGGGGATGCTGTACTGGCCGGAATGGTCGCCGGACGGCGAACACATCGCCTATAGCGACAAGGAGGGGAAGCTCTACGTCCTCAACATCAAGAACAAGCGGAAGAAGGAAATCGCCGACGAGAGCAATTACCAGTTGTTCGACTATACCTGGTCGCCCAAGGGTGGCTATCTCGCGTTCACACTGGACGAGCGCAGCGGCTTCTCGTCGGTCTGGGTCTACAGCATGGACGAAGATCGGCTGCACCGAGTCACGGGAGAGGCGTTCAATGAGTTCTCGCCGAGCTGGGACCCGGAGGGGAACTACCTGTTCTTCCTGGCGGACCGGGCGCTGGCCCCGCAGATCGGCTCTTTCGAATGGAACTACCTGGTCGATCGCGAGAGTTGGATCTACGCGCTGGCTCTTCGAAAGGACGTAGCGCATCCGTTCCCGCCTAAGAGCGACGAAGTGACGGTGGATGGGGATGAAGACGAAAGTGAGGATGAAGAAGAAGGTGAGGATGAAGAGGGGAATGGGTACATCGCCATCGAGTTCGATGGACTGGCCGAGCGCATCGCTCGCGTGCCGGTTGGGAACGGCAACTACGGTGGCCTGACGGCCGTAGAGGGCAGCCTGATCTATGTCGAAGGCAGCCCGTTCTTCTATGGCGGTTCGAGCGGACAGGAGGCGTCGATCAAGATCTTCTCGATGGAGGATCGAGAGGAGAAGGAACTGCTTGGCGACGTCGGCAACTACGCCCTCTCTGGCGATGGAAAGAAGCTATTGGTCCGACAGGCGGGCAGCTTCAACCTGTACGACGTGAAAGCCGATGCCTCCGGCTCCAAGAAGGCCGTTTCCACGGCCGGGCTGATGGTCGATCGCGTACCGGCTGAAGAGTGGGAACAGATCTTCAACGAGGTTTGGCGCCGCTTCCGTGACTGGTTCTACGTCGACAACATGCACGGCTACGATTGGGAGGCATTGCGCGATCAGTATTATCCCCAGCTGGCCCACGTCGCCCACCGCTCCGATCTCAACTACGTGATCAGCGAGATGATCGCTGAGCTAGCGGTCGGGCACGCCTACATTCAGGGCGGCGACTATGAAGTTCCCGACAGGCCGAGCTTCGCCTTGCTGGGCGCTAGCCTCGAGCTGGACAGCGGTTCGGGTCGGTACCGGATCGCCAAGATCTACAACGGTGATAACGCGGAGGACCGCTACCGGTCGCCGCTCACCGAGATCGGTGTGAACGTGTCGGCTGGCGACTACATCCTCGCCATCAACGGGGAGGACCTGCGGGCGCCGGAGAACCCCTACCGGATGCTACGGGGGTTGGCGGGCGCGCCTCTGACTCTCAAGGTCAACAGCCGGCCCAGCGCCGACGGGGCTCGGGACGTGACGATCGAGCCCATCGGGAATGAGCTTTCGCTCAAGTACCACACATGGGTCGAAGTTAAGCGCAGATTCGTGAATGAGGTCAGCGACGGCCGTGTCGGCTACATGCACATTCCGGACATGGGCGGCAACGGCATCCGCGAGTTCATCAAGTGGTACTATGGCCAGATCCGCAAGGAGGGGATGGTCATCGATGTCCGCGGCAACGGCGGCGGCAACGTCAGCGCGATGCTGATCGAGCGCTTGAGCCGTGATCTTTTGGGTACCGGCTTCAATCGCACCTCGGATTGGCCGGATACGTATCCGGGCACCGTCTTTCACGGTCACCTGGTCTGCCTGATCAGCGCGACCTCGGCGTCCGATGGTGACATCTTCCCGGCGATGTTCAAGCAGGCCGGCCTCGGTCCCCTGATTGGCAAGCGCACCTGGGGCGGCGTTGTCGGAATCAGCGGCCACGGTCAACTGATCGACGGCGGTAGCGTGTTCGTACCCCAGTACGCCACCAACGGTGTCGATGGCAGCTACATTATCGAAGGCTACGGTGTAGCACCCGATATCGAGGTCGACAACACGCCGAAGTCCGTGCTCGAGGGGAAGGATCTGCAGCTCGAGCGAGGTGTCCAGGAAGTGCTGGAGGCCATGCGCCGCGATCCCAGGCAGCTTC